>PXBF01000047.1 GCA_003567005.1 PVC group bacterium | reverse complement strand
GCTCCTCGAATTGCTCCTCTCCATACCAACGCACATATTTCATGGTTTTGGTACGAACGCCGTAAAAGGGGTGGATGCCGTACCAGGCAGCATAATGTTCGAAGAATACCTGTTCATCTTCGGGGGCGGCCTCGCGCTGCAATGCGCGGACAATGTCGTTATTGGCAAAAGCGCCGGGCGCTTCAAGGCCCGCTAGTTCGAGCAGGGCTCCGCCAAGATCGGTAGAAATAATAAGGTCATCTACGACGGCCCTTTTGGGTTTCCGTGCGGTGGGCAATTTCATGATGCAAGGGATATTATAGAGCTCTTCATAAGGCATGGTGCCCTTACGCAGAAGGCGATGCGCACCCATCATGTCGCCATGGTCGGCAAAGAAGAGCACAATCGTATTGTCCCACATGCCCTTTTGCTTGAATATATCGATGATCTGGCCGCAGGCTCGATCCGTTTCTGCTATCAGGGTATAATACTGCGCCATCTCCTCGCGTAGTTGTGCCTCGCTTTCGAGCGCATGCGGGCCGGACTCACAATGTTGCTTCAAAAATGGGGGCTTCCCTTTCCAGTTTTCCTTGTAGTAACTCTCTGGTAGGATCATGTCATCAGGCTTGAACATGTGCTCCCACTCTTTTTCATAGTAGAACGGCGGATGCGGCAGATTCGTGTCGAACATGTATAAGAGAGGACCATCCTCCGGATTGAATTGTTCCAGCCATGGAATGCCTTCATCGAGCGCCTTGTAATGAATGGATTTTTCCTTGGTGGAATCGAGATGGCCATCGCCGCCCTTACGCAGGCTTTCTTCGCGTGCTTGTATTCGTTCTACCGGTTCCTTGCCCTCGGGGAAGCGTCCGTCGATGCATTCCCCGACATCGAATCCGAGCATGCGCAAGGGAAAGCCCAGATGACTTTTGCCGAAGTGCGCCGTTAGATAGCCATTATTCTGGAATTCTTGAATAAACGTGCGGTTGCGTGTAGTCAGGTGTCCGCAGTGGCCATGGAAGGGGTAATTGACCATGACGTTGGTTTCGTGCGGAGACATACCTGTCATGAAAGCACAGCGTGATGGGACGCATTGTCCATGCACGGTGATGGCATTGGGAAAGTGGACGCCTTCGGCGGCAAGTGTATCCAGGTTCGGGGTGTGGGCGATGCCATCGACAAATCCCATGCGTTTAGCCTGCATTTGGTCGCATTCAAGAATAAGAATATTGGGTCGTTGCATGTTGTTCCTTAGCTTTCCGTCCATTTATCACGAACCAACTGGGTGTATCCCGGTTGTGAGGGAAATTGAGATGCAGTGCGTGTGCTGCCCCTCAACGTTTACCCCCACCGGGATAAACTCGGTGGGCGGTGAAACTTCTTTGGATGGCCCAACCCGACATGATCGTCAAACCATCCACGCTCTGGCGAGCGTTCCTACGCAGTATAGCAGATTACGGTAGTTTCTTTGTATTATCAAATAATTTGCAATGTTTTTTTGGATATCGATACACGCGTTGAGCGGGGTCGGTGAGGATGTGTTCCCAGACAATTTCTTTATCGGGGGTTACTTCGAATAGTCTGCGGCATGCGGCTTCCAATATCAAGGTATTCCCATTGGGCAGTCGCTGGCAGTTCGCTGTGAAGCGGGAATAGAATCTTTGACCATCGTCGTAAACCCAAGCCAAGCTATTGTCGGACGGATTGATTTCCAGCACATAGGAGCACCCGGCATGGGCCAGATCCTTATATGGGGAGGCTCCATTGTCGAATACGAGAATGTTGCCGGCACCGGGCAATCCTTTTTCGATCATGTGGGGTTCGTGTTGGCCAGACATGCCGCCGTTGTAGTCTCCGGTGTAAGACCACACGATTTCGCCTGACGCCTTGTCGATAATGTTGATGGTATCAAGCTGTCGCAGGCTTTGCAGAACATTGCCGGGTTTGAAACGTTGGTCACCCGCATCATGCCACTTGTTTTCGGGTAATGCCTGGATCGTGTTGGTATGGGTCCAGTCGGATATGGTGTTGTTATCGGGGCCGCCAATCCAGTCTCTATTTGCAGGGATCGGATTGCACCAATTGACATCCATATGCTCATGCTGTACCCAGCGCCAGATGACGTTGCCAGTGCGATCCACTTCGATGAGTTCGTCGCCGAATACGCTGACTGCACGGCGCACCGGATCGGTAATACGCTCACGATATGCATCAGGCAGGTAAGCATGGCACATGAGGAAGATGGTTCCTTTATCCGTGGGCCAGACATCATGGTGTGCAAAGTTGGTGGGCCGATAGGACCAGGTTTCCTTTCCCTTGCAATCAAATTCCACGACTCGGCTTTCCATACCATTGTGGCCGAATAGGAGCATAAGGCGACCATTCGCAAGCAGGCGCGCGCGGTGGATAAACCCAATGTATTGATTCGTATCAATATTCCATTGATGGAATATCGTTCCATCCATGTCGACGAGTTTTACCACGCCAGTGCCGGAAATCAGGTTATAGCCGTCGCAACAGCGGTCAGATTTGTAGATGGTAGTTCCTGTTGGGAAGATCGTTTTCATGGGAAAGACCTAGGTTGGGGGGGCAAGAGGAAAGAGTAGTAGGGGTGCCCCAGTCCCTTGGGGCATCCCCGGGGCAGCCCAAGGGACTGGGCAGCCCCTACTGCCGGAAATTGGTATGATCTGCCTTGCTCGGCGAAAAGTGGTTGGATAGTGGATATTGAAATTTTCATGAAGGTGCAATCTGGCAAAATTAGGGTGTTTATCTGATGAGAAGGTTGTTTGGGGCAAGGTCTTTTGGGGTGATGGTTTGTGTTTTGCCTGGGGGGAGGGAGAGGGCGATGGAGGCACCTGCGTATGAGATGATGCAAGTTTCGCCGCGCAGGCTAGTAATGGTTGCAGATTTCAGTTTGCCTTGTTGCCACGTTAGGTCCATTTCGAACCCACCGCGGCAACGGACGCCCTTGAGTGTACCTTCCGGCCATGTGTCTGGCAGGCAGGGAAGCAGGTGAATGTGCCAGGGTTGATTGGACGCTGTTGGTAAATCTGCTTGTACGAGCATGGCAATGACAAGCGCTGGCAATCCACCGGAGATATCCATGTTGAGAACGGCAGGTTCTTCATCGCGATTGTGCTGCGAGACCATGATAGGAGACCAATAGTTGTTAACCAGATACTCGACGGCCTCATAAGCTAACGTAGAATCTCCAAGGTGAGCGGCAGCCATACCCATCTGGGTATAGCCGAACGCCATGAAGCCGCCATTCTCGTGGCGGCGGTAATCCATGCGTTTGTCAATGGCTACGCGGCAGGCGGCCTTGAGCTGATCGCTTGTTTCGATTTCAGGATCCATGCCGTAGTAGATGGGGTACAGATGCGAGGCGTGTCTATGCTCTTCGTTATTCTCGATGCCTGGCCAGCACCATTCTTTGAGTGCTCCGTTAGCGCCAACTTCGTATGGCGGCAATTTGGTCAACATATCCTGCCACTTGATACCTTGTTCTTTGCTGGCGTCGATATCCTTTTGTAGTATCAAAAGATTGCGCAAGAGCTGTTTGATAGCTGCAATGGTCATGGTTGCGTTCGGTGCCATCCAGTTGGTGCCGATCTCATTTTCGGGAGAGCTATCGGGGGCCAAAATATAGACGCCATTCTTTTCGAGAGTCAGGTAATCCTCGTAAAAGGCGGCGGCATCCAGAAGAAAGGGTTTGAGGCGCGTTTGAAAAAAGGTTTGGTCGCCCGTGTACAGGTAATAGTCATAGTATATCTGGGCAAACCAGGCTGCTCCCGCGAACCAATAGATGCCGGGGAAGTCATGATGATATTGCTTGTAGGCTAGGAAATGGGTGCGACCATGGGTACTGGCGCGCCAAGGGATGAGGGGACCTCTGAATCCGAGCAATGCGCGGGCGTTATCGCGGAAGTCATCCATAAGCGAATCGAGATATGTCATCAGCGATTGCTGGCATTCGTAATGATTGCTGCAGAGGCTGGCCGCGACCATGGATTGAACATTACCATTCAAGGTATAATCGCCCGACCAGCAGGGTTTCCAGGTGCCGGTCCATACCCCTTGCAGGGCGGGGGGCAGTTTGCCGGTGCTGGCAATGATACCATAGCGCGCGGCGGCAAAGGCTTTTTCGACAAGGGCAGGATTGGTTGCGCCGACAGATGAACTGGCTTGTAGCGTTTCGCCGCTGACGCATTGTTCGTCGGGTAAAGATAGTTGCAAGCTGCAGCGGTTGAAGATTTCGCTGTGGAATGCTGCATGGGCCGCTAGTAGGGCATTGTAGTCTGCAGGTATCTGTAATAAATCGTTCGTCAATTCCTCTAGCGATAGAGGTACGCTGCGTCGGTCCGGCACGGTCCGGATCCGTAACAAGACTTCGGTCGCATCGTGGATCTTGAGTTGATTGCCAGTGATCTCTATCTCACCATCTTGTTTGAGGATATGCGCTGCCGTGGCGCAACCATTAACGGGCTGATCGCTCCAGCGCTGCTTGAAGACCATACGGTGCGTCAGCATATTTTCGGTAACGGTGCCTTCGCAATGGTCAATGGTTTTCTGGTACATGTCGTGGTCTTTGGGGTGGGTAGGTGGTTCATATGCGATTTCGCGCAGGCCCAGTTGTAGATGCAGTTTATCGCCGCGCGGGCTTTTGATGCGGACAATCAGTGCGTCATGGGCGCGGGAAACGAAGAAGTGGCGATGGTACAGGCCATTATCATCTTCCCAGGCCACACAGGCTTCACCTGTCTCGAAGTCGATCGATCGTATGTAGTGCTTTGGGGGGGAGGCATCAGGCATGCAAAGGTCGAGCGAGCAGGCGCCGACAAAGGGGTTGGTGGTGTTGTAGCGGGGTGCGTCTGATTCTTCCTTGATGCGGCGGATAAAATCCTGTGCCTCTGCGGTATGTCCCTCGACAACAAGTTGGCGGATTTTCTCGAAATGCTCGCGAACGGGTAAATAGCCGTGGAATGGGTACAGCGGCAGGAACAGTTCCTCGTGGCTGAGCACGAGTTCTTCGTTGTGGGTGCGGCAGAATGCCAGCGCGCCTTGGCTGCCATTGCCAACCACGGTACCGAAATCCCATTTCCTGGCGGGTTCGGTGCTGACGCAGCCACATGCTGGATAGAGGGTCTGCAATCGTTGCAACGTGGCGGTGAGTGCTTTATCGCGGTTGATGTTTTTGTATGTATGATCGCGCTTTTTCATATTGGTTGCTGTAAAGCTAAGGGATGCGACGGCCATTGTAAAGATGAGACATGGTGACAGCATTTCATGCAACAGATGAATCCTTGGACGGGTGAATATACCGATGTAAGACGCAAGATTACTCTCCAGCCATGTGCGTTCTGATCGACTTTGTCGATCGTCTGGCAATTGATACTGATGTCACGCGGGTTTCGTGATTTTATCTGTTACGCTCGACCAGCCGTTGGCGGGCTTCTTCGACCAATTCAAGTGAAGTTTTCCACTCTTGGGCAAGAAATGATTTGAAGTCGGCAATTGCAGGATGCGGTGGTAGCAGTGGAGCTTGGCGTTGCAAGACGCCAACGGCATTCTGGTAGTTCCAGAGCAGATCGATATATTCGGCGCGCCGTTCCGCTGCGATCAATAGCGGCGGGTAACCGCTACGTAGCAATGGCAGGTTTGCAATCAGCCGGGCCAGCCGCCCATTGCCATCGAAGAAGGGATGGATGCGGACAAAGGCAAGATGAGCCCAGGCATAACTGTTAATCGCCTTGCGTGGGGATGTCGCTGTATCCAATTTGCGGTTAAAAGCCTTGAGCCAACGCGCCATGAGTGCGGGCGTGTCTGTGGGCGAGGCGTACTCCATGTAGGTTGGTTTGCCGTCGCGTATGCCGGTTGTTCCATTGTACTCGCCCTTCCAGTTGCCGACGGGGCGTAGTGCATCAATCTGAACCTTCTGCATGACGCTCCGATGAAGATCGAAGAGGTGGGCATACGTGATTTTCGCGGTTTCCAGCAGGCTGTAGATCAATTCGATGGCTTTGGCATGACCGTAAACCTCTTCGTGATCCTTGAGTGGCTTGCCTCCAATCGTCAGTCCCAGTTCGAGAACCTTCATGGTTTCGCCAAGCGTCAGCGTGTTGCCTTCGATGGCGGTAGAGTCGTGCGTCCAGAGTGCAGCAAACTGCCGCATGAGCCCATCACGAATATCGGCGGGGAAAGGTTCATAGAACAAGCGGAACGGTTGGGGGCGCCTTTCTCGCATCTTAAGATAGTAGAAAACGGCATTATACGTGACAGGTAGTCCGTGTTCTTGTCTTAGAACTTCAGCAATATCGCGGAGCGAAAGCCCCTGCTCACGTAGCCTCTGTATTTCATGATCAAAAGGCACCAATTTGGATGAAGATGGTTTGTTCATGTCTAGAACATAACCCATGGAAGTTTATTTGTCACAAATATAATAAAAATTAAAGAACAAATAATTGTGACAAATAGGGGGTCTTGGCTGCGGGCTGCGGTCTATTTGTCACCAATGGTAGAGCCATACGTAGGTCGTATAGCGGGTTTGGGTGGGGTCTAGATGCGCATCTATTTTTGCCTATGTTGCCGATTATGGCATAAGACCTTGACGCGGGTATGAGCTGGATTCGATGAGAAGCATGAACTAGTATAGCTCTTTACATGGAGGCGTAATGCGGAAACCAAATATTATTTATATTTATGCGGATGATCTTGGTCGCGGGATGCTCAGTTGCTACGGGCAGAAGCATTTCAAAACGCCCAACATGGACCGGCTTGCGCACGAGGGCATGCGTTTTTCCCGTGCTTACGGGTGTGCACTGTGCGCTCCGGCCCGGGCAAGCCTAATGACGGGGTATCACGATTGCCATGCCGGACGCTGGAGTTATACGCGTGCCGGCATTTATGAGGAACTTTCCACAGGTGGACGTTCTTATGAAGAGATCCGTGAACTGATCAATAATACCAGTTTTTGTGAGCGTAAGGACGAGGTGTTTCTCGCAGAACTCGTTCGGCAAGCTGGACTGGTAACAGGGCAGATCGGTAAATTGGAGTGGGGCTTTGCGGACACGCCCGAACGGATCATGCGGCATGGTTGGGACTACCATTACGGTTATTATGACCATCAGCGCTGCCATGGCTTTTATCCGCCGTTTTTGTGGGAAGATGGTCAACGCGTGGATGTTCCGGGAAATGAACATACTGATTGTGGTAAAACCTATTTACGGGAAAAACCGGAGAATCGCCAGTTCCATGAGAACCGCGGGGGCAAGTCGGTTTATTCCCAGGATTTGTTCAATCGGAAAATCGAGCAGTTCATCCGATCCCATAAGGATGAACCGTTTTTCTTGTACCATCCTTCTCAGTTGCCGCATGGTCCAACGGCAGTGCCCGAGGTGCACCCGGGGGTTCGCGATGTTGCCGAACTGTCGTTATGGGAGAAGGAGTACGCATCTATGATCCTGCGGCTTGATGACACCGTTGGAATGATCTACGCACTGCTCGAAGAGCTAGGACTATTGGATCAGACGATGATCATTTTTTCGGCGGATAACGGCCACGAGTCGGGGTATTATGTGGAAGAGGGGCGTTGTACAGATGGGGACGTTAGTGTGGATGGGCGCAAGATCGATAATATCGATCTCAACTATACCTCAGCTTTGGTCGGAGATGTTTTCGACGGCAACAACGGTATGAGTGGTCGCAAGCGGGCCAGTCTTGAGGGAGGGGTCAAGATTCCCTATATTGTGCGGTACCCAGCGCTATGTGCGCCGGGATCCGTAAGTCATCACCTGATGGCTAATTACGATACGATGGCAACTTTTGCTGCATTACTTGATGTTCCCATGCCAGACTGGAAGGACAGCCTCTCTTTTCTGCCCGCACTTGGAGGGGGCGAGCAACCACAGCATGATTACGTTGTTTTTGCCGGTGAGATCGGGCCAGCATTGGTGACGCCCGATGGCTGGAAGGTGCGGTATATCATTCCTGCGCGGCGGTTCCAGCTTTTCTATCTGCCTGAGGATTACGAGGAGGAGCATGATCTTGTGACTGAACGACCTGATAAGCTGAAAGAACTTGCCTCTTTACTCGTTACAGCGTGCGATGGAAACCTGCACCATGGCACTTGGGAATACCACAAGGCCATACGTGTTGATGAGTATCTGGCAGCAAACTACTGGTAATCGAACATGGAATGGAAGGGTGATCAACGAATCTAGCCATCATGCAGGTAATGATTTACGGGTTTACGGAAAAAACTGCTTCATTTCGATTTTACTGCATTGCGGTGGTTTGACTACACGAGCCTGTTTTATTCTCGGATTTCCGGAACTTGCCGATTATTATCATTGTGCGACTGTAGTGAGAATAGGAGTATAGATGAACGACAGGCTCAAGGCTATCAAAAGAAAGTATCCCGCACGAATTCCTATCAGTGGCTGGGTTCTGCCCAGTGCTTGGATGAAGCATCGCGAAGCACTGGATGAAATTGTCAAGCGTCACCCTCTGGTGTTTGGCAAGGCAGACGAAAACAGGGATTATGATGCGGTTGGTGGCACCTATATTGCGGGTGATCATGTCGATGCATGGGGCTGCGTGTGGCGTAACGTCAAGACCGGTATGGAAGCCATTGTGACGGGGCATCCTGCGCCTGCGCGCGAAGACGTACATAAAATCGCGATACCGGAAAAAGACGACTACATGCCGCATGGGTTCATGTATTTGCGACTCGGTGACATCCGGGGATTCGAGGAAATCATGATCGATTTCGCTGAAGAGCCACCCGAATTACAGATGCTCATCGATAAGGTACTGGCATACAATTTGCGGCAGGTTAACTTGAAGCTAGCAAGAATTAAGGATCCCGGAAGGATCGTATGGTTTGGCGATGATCTTGGTATGCAGAATGGACTGCCGATGCGTCCTGAGAAGTGGCGACGCTATCTCAAGCCTTGCTTTCGTCAGATTTATGCACCGCTCAAAGCTGCCGGACATTATGTTTATATGCATACAGATGGAAACATTCTTGAAATTATCCCTGACCTTGTGGAATGCGGTGTCGACGTTCTGAATCCACAGGTTGGGGCAAACGGACTGGAGAGTCTGGCTCGTGTTTGTAAAGGAAACGTTTGCGTGGATCTTGATCTGGATCGGCAGAAATTCCCGTTCTGGAAACCTGCGGATATCGATGCACATGTGCGCGAAGCCGTGGAGACACTTGGGTCTCCGGAGGGGGGCTTGTGGCTCAGGGCTGAAATCGGTGATGATGTCCCGCTGGAAAATATCGAAGCCATCTGTGTCGCACTCGAGACATACAGTATGTATTACAGTGCGTGAGGGATGTGACAAGCAATCTACTGCGAAGTTTGTAAGTTATGCGGGCTGGTTATCGCAAGACTGCGTGGCACGATGCCGCACTGTTTTCTGGGTATTATTCGTCGAGCAATTGCACCATGGCCCAACCCATGGCTTCGCCCACATTCATGTAGGTCTGGGCATGGCGATTGTAGTGCCCGCTGGAACCGCCGCCCTTGTTAAGGGGGTTGGTGTATACAGCGGCAACTTGACCGGCAAAGTCGGGATGTTTTTCCGGGTTTGCCAGATTGAACTTGGCATCGCGGATCAAACCTTGCCCCCCACCGGTTTCCATCGTCGTCTGGCCAAGTGTGGCCGAAACGAATTTGGCATTGGGGGCATTGAAGTCTTTGCGCAGGGCGTTGATCAAGCGCACAAGATTGGCCTCGTAAGCGGCCGCGTGGGCGGCATTGCGCATATCCTTGTCGCCCTGCCACCAGAAGAAGCCAGCGACTTCGTACTCGGTTGCCCCGGGAATGTAGTCGTCGAGGTTGCTCAATACGCGTTTGGCAGCTCCTATGTCATTATCATACTGCGTACCAGCATACCAGCCTTCGGGCTCTGTCTCGGCATGCGGGTCTTGCGGGGTACCCCGGTAGCCCGGCTGGATTTCGCCGTTGTGCTCCCATGCGGGGGTGCTCGGAGGCAACAAATCCCAGCCTAGGCTTCGATTGCCAATGCAACTTTTCAAAACCAATACAGGGGCATCAATCACATTGCCGAGGTGCCATCCAATTCCGATTTCGGGGCCAATGTAGTCTCCGGTAATCGTCATCCATTCATTGTTGAATTGGCGGTCATTCATAACGCGTACATTGCGCACATCGTTGCGCGTGATCCAATTGCCTTCTTCATCTATCAGGTAAGGGTAGAGTGAAAGGCGCTTGACGGCATGCTCAATCGATCGCTCATCGTCGATACCTGCAACGGTGCCAAAGCCCAGCATATTCGACTGACCCAGCAGGATGAAAACCTGTACAGGCTTGCTCATGTCCGGTGCACGTCCCTCGTAACGCGCAATTTGGTGCGCCCGCGGATCGGGCTCGACTGCGAGCAGAGAGCCCGCCATGACTACACTCATGAATGCTGCTGTTGTGATACGTCCCATACTACCTCCTTATTTGCTACCTGATCATGATCATCGTCCCGGCGGGTGGCGGCTGCAGCAGGTTGATGTGGAAGATCCGGTCGCCGGATACGTCCACCATGGTCTCGGTGCCGACACCGGACACCCCTGATCGGAACCGGGTGCCGCCGGGATACACATTGGCCGTTCTGTGCGGGTAGGGAATGCCGGTCTGCCAGGCCGAGGTCGAGCTGGTCATGCCGACATCGACGCCGTAGAGCGTGTCAGGCTCCAGCTCGACCGGCGTCTCCACCTGGTAGGTCCAGTATTCGTTGTGATACGTCACGAAGTCCTGGGTGAACGTTTCGGAATGGAACTCGGTGAAGGTGGTGTCCGAGACGGTGCCCAGCCGCAGCACGTACGTCTTGGTCGGGTGAACTTCAGCACCCCCTCCGACCTGGAAGGTGAAGGCGTTGAACAGCACCGGCGTGCCGGGTGTCGTGAAGGTCTGGCCGATCGTCCGGCCGGCTGCTGTAGTATCGTGCCACCACTTGTCGGTTCCCGCCGAGGTGCCGAAGCTGGCGATGTC
>PXBF01000015.1 GCA_003567005.1 PVC group bacterium | reverse complement strand
CGCTAGGTTTTTCTTAGTCCGTATTCTGAGACGCCGTGCCCACGATGATCGTGGGTGCGGCGGTTTCATGTGGCGACTTCACCGCTAAACGCGGGAAAGTGTGTGGGTGCGTGCGTGGGTGGTTCGCCCCGTCGCTCGCCTGTACCGTAGTCCCGCTTAGCGGGACGAAGGAGGCTCACTGCCGCTCCCATTTTTACCTGTGCGGTAGCGCCTGAAATTGCGTGACGTGCTTATTCAGGCATCCAGATGATTGAGAATAAGAACAGCGATATCGGTGACGACATTTTCGACGAGTGACCAACCTGACCCCACTTACCTGCCAAGATGATGCATATTGAAACTTGGGTTTTTGTTGTGCATTGCCTTTTGATGCGGTAATCCGCCTTCGCGAATACGCTACGGAAAACAGCCTACAAACATCTGGTGTTATACCAATCACTAAGACATCTCGGTATTATTGTTTGCTTTCTGACAGGCCGTATCGATCCCACCGACCTTGACTCGGTGGTGAAGAAAGTTGAGAAATATCGGCAACTTCTTGACGCAACGTTCACCTCCACCGACGCAAGGCCGGTGGGCGGTTTATACCGGAACGATCTAGAATGTGGTATTACTGTGATGGTGGAGGGGATGCGAGAATGCTGACGGAAAGTGCCGCTTCGTTATTGTGTTCAATGGCAATGTCGTGTGCGCTGACACCCGTGTTTGAAATGATCGTGGGATCCGTTCCTGCAGCTAACAAGTGTTTGATGACTTCCTTGCCACCAGAGGCGGCAGCCTCGTGCAGAGGCGTACCTCCTCGTGCTGAGAGCACATTGGGGGGCGCTCCCGCCGCTAGCATGGCTTTCAGGACGGCCACATGATCTCTTGCGGCGGCATGGTGAAGTGGTGACCAGCCGGCGTTATCCAGCAAGCTGGTATCAGCCCCGGCTTTGAGCAAAGCCGTTGCCACGCTGGGGAGGTTGCGTTCAACAGCCAAGTGCAAGAGGGTGCGTTTACCCCCGTCGCGCAAATCCGGATCTATGCCATCCTGTGAGATGAGCCAAACAGCTATTTCTGTTTGCCGCCGCAGAATGGCCTGCTGGACTGGAGCCATGGCGGGATTTTGGCCCTGATGCAGGGAGGCTGGATTTGTTGTAACATGCCGTTGCACATCAGCGAGGTCGCCTCTGGCGATGGCTTCGTCAATGCTTGCGTAGCGGGGCTCGACTTGTGTGTGGACAGGTACGCCGCCTTCTGGAACCTCGAGCCCCGTTACCCAAACCAGCGCATTCAGGATCGAACGCAGCATCATGGGTTCTTCCCAGCCTGCGTGGTAGTGGCCTCCGGTAAATCCGAAGCCGCGTCCACCATCCTCTCGTTCCACGACCCACATCAGGGTTTCGGTCTGGCCTTTTCGTTCCTGAATATGCGGATAAGGACCGCGCGGATTGACGTAAGGTCCGTCGCGCGTTTCATCCGCAGGCGTGGCGGTCAAAATCGGGACGATTCCTTCCATGTCTTCGCGAAAGCGTAAGTTGAAATACCATTCGTCGCGCCAGGCAAAGGGCTCCAGGCCTCGCGCGATGGGATGGTCGGGGAATGACTGGAATTGGGCTGTCCAAAAGGGATTGGCGGAATAATGGGTTTCGTAGTGACCGCCAATCCAATGTTTAAAGGCATCTCCTTTCGTTCCGGGCGGTACATCCAGGGCAAAATGCATCATGCCGATGCCCATGCCTTCGCGTACACGACGATCAAGCCGTTCCAAGCGGTCACCCTCTCGGACGGGATGCCTCCCGAGTCCGTCCGAATAAATTACCAGGGCGTCCGCGTTATTCAGCAGGGTTTCATCTTCCGGCCAATCGTTCTGGGCCACAGAAACCCGTAGACCTGGGTATCCGTCAAGTCGATCGGCAAAAAGCTGTATCCCTTCCGCGAAGTTATGGGCAGCGGGACCGTGACTGTCCTGTCCGGCAATCAGCAGCAAATGGCGTTTTTCAGCAGCTTGTGTTTGATTGGTTGCAAGTATCGACAGCCCCCCGCAAAGGCATGCCAGCAAAAACATTTTTCGTTGCTTGTTCAAAAAAAAATCCTATTGACGCTGTCAAATGTCAGCCGTTACTGTGGCTTGCATTTTTTACATTACACGAGGTGATCGCGTATGGCCTGCTCGTCTTCACGGCGTATTTTTTCGTCGTACTTGATCATTTGCAGAAGGCTGGAAAACAGGTCTCGCACGTCCTCGGATTCTGCGTCTTCTGCGAGATGCACATAGGTGTTGGTAAGGGCTGCATCCAGTTCTTTCCCATACGTGAATATTGCATCCGGACTTAGGTTTCCATCGGGGCGCAGTTTACGAATGATTGTGTTTGCAGATTCTTCGGGGGCAAACTGTACCCAGGTTTCCATGATGCTGGCGGGTGCGATATGGCGATAGCGCTCGAGACATTGTTTCATTGCGCGTTCATGGCTTTCCATTTTATCGATTAGAAGCTCGAGAGCATAGGAGTCGGATTGATCACGCAGTTGATGATATAGATCAGCACAGTGCTGATGAAAATCTTGTGCAAACTCGAGGATTTGGGAAACCTGCGTAAACGTTTTCATGATGTGTTCCTTATTATCTGCCGAAGACAGCGATTTCAACCCAGCGGGTCGGTTCATTTCCGTAGCCGCCATCGGTGTAGGCGCGTACATAGCGAGCCATCTTGCCATCTCCTTCCGGTGTTTGGGCATCCACGATTTCACCCCACCAGCGGGCAGGATAGGTTGTGTCCGTACCTTTGCCTAGACCGGTGTTGTTCTGGTAATCGTTGTTGAAAAGGATGCGCACATTTTCGGTGAAATCTTCGTCGTCGGCAATTTTCACGATGACATCCTTGTATATGACGGGATTGCGATAATAATGCCATAATACCACCGCAAAGATCTCGCGTGGTTCTTCCAGATCAATTTGTACCCATTGGGGACCAAAGTCCAATTCTACAAAATCGAACTCACCGCTTTGCTTGTTTCCATCGGTGATTTGTGAAAGTTCACCAATGATGGGTTCATACTCCATACTTGATGTCACTGGTCGATTCAACGCGACATTATCCAGATCAGGTGGGACCATGAATTCGGGGCGTCGTACCTCTTCGCGCAGGTTTGGAGGCAGTTCAATATTCCGGGGGTATCCGGGGGTTGCGCGTGTTACGGCATCAAGTTCCAGTTCGAGTGGAACAAGCTGTTGCCCACCGGCAAGAAATTGGGCAATCGCCCGATTCAGCATGATTTCCAATTCATAGGTGGTCAAGGATGCGCCGGTGATGCCATCTACGACGTTTGGACCCGTTTCGGATGAATTGATACGTATGCCGGTTTCACCGGCGGTCACGAGTGGGAGGTCATCAAATTGCGAAAGCCATTCACGCGTGCCGATACGCCCGCCGAGTCCAGGCGTTTCGGACTGTTCGTAAATGTTGAGTCCAACAATTCTTTGGCCAGCCGGATCCACCGACAAGATGCCGCGAATGGGGCCATAGCGTCCGGTTCCGCTGATTTCAATGCCGTATGCAACCACTTCGCTGTCCAAGCGCCCCTTGTAGACTTCCATTTCTCCTTTCATGGTCCGCGTGACGTTTTCATGATAAATCCGGATGATTTCATTGGGTTCTGTAGCGCCCTGGTCGATCCCAAGCGCCCGAACGATCGCATTCACGCGTGTGTAGGTTCGGTTTGCCTCGATATGGGGCGCGAACTGCTGATGCGTAAACGTAAGCAGCAGTGCCGCTACGCAACACAGTATGATGGAAAACGAAAACGTATATAAATCACTTTTTTTCACGCTGAGATGGTTCCTTTCTCTTGCGCTGGGCTGGTGAGATTTGCCAGCGCATCAAAGATGGGCGCAAACAGGTTGCCGAGCAGCACGGCAGACATCATGGCTTCCGAAAAATTAGAGAAAGCCCGCAGCAGTACGGCAAGTAGTCCGATCCATGCGCCGTACATCCAAGTGGCTCTCTTACTGTGGGGCGTAGTTGCCGGATCGCATGCCAGAATGCAGGCGCCAATCAAAAATCCATCTGCCGTGATCAGTTGCAGCATGGTGTCAAACGGGAAATGGTCTGTTCGGAGGAGTAGGAGACTGGTTATGGAAGCAGTGAAGAAGATGCTGCCCCATATGTGTGCATTTTGTCTGCGGACCCACAGCATGGGGATACCTGCCAGCAGTATGAGCAGGCTACCCGTATACCAGCCATGCGCTGGTGCAATTCCAAACATGGAGCCAAAGTAGTTGCTATTGATGACTTGCGGGAAACTGAACAGCAATGCAGCTTTGGCAACATAAACAGGGTTGAATAGATGATACCCCGTTCCTCCGAATACTTCCTTGCCAAAGAGGGTGCCGAATGCAGCTCCTAGTGCCACCATCCAAAGCGGGGCTTCTGGTGGCAGCAGCAAGGCGAGCCATGCCGCAAAAACAAAACCGCCACCACCGTGCAGTTTGCGGCGTCTCGCCCAGGCAAACAGGATTTCGACTGCTATGCCTGCCAAAGCAGCTGTAGCAAACATGGCCCACACACGCGCGCCAAAGAATAGCGTTGCGAGCAAAAGGCAGGGTAGGGCAGCAATACCAGCGGCAGTCAGATAGCGGCTCATAGCCTTCGCACTGGTATGTCCGGTTCCGGGCGTCTGCCGCCTTACGCTTCCTGTAATGCACTCTTGTAAATACGTTTTCATACTCCTCTTTCCTGCTTAAAATTCGTCGTAGAAAATACGATCCTTGGTGAAGCCTTTCGCGTGCAGTACGCGCGAAACGGCTTCAATCATGACCGGCGGGCCACACAGGAAAGCCTGTCTGCCAGGCTTGTCTTGGACGAGCTTCTGCACCAGCTCGTGGATGTGTCCGCGATCGCCCTGCCATTCAGGGGATGCATCCAGATCTGATAGGGCATAATGCACGTCAAAATGCGGCATGCGCTTTTTCAGTGCCTCGAATTCTTCCTGATACATAATGTCTTTAGCAGTGGCTGCGCCAAGGAAGAGTGTACAAGGTTTCCTGGATTGCGTTTTTTCCAAATGACGAATGATCGAATGCATGGGCGCAATGCCGCACCCCCCACCAACGCAAATGAGTTCTGTCTTTTTATCTTCGTCCAGCTCAAAGTCGCCATAAGGGCCTGTGAGCGTGATTTCGTCACCAACCTCGACACGATGCAAGTAGGTCGATCCGACGCCACCCGGTATCAAGCGTACCACCAGCTCGATGGTGCTATCGATCGCCGGGGGCGAACTGATGGAGTAGGCTCTGAAAATGCGTTCGCCTTTTCCGGGGACTAGAACTTGAACGTATTGTCCCGGTGTGAATTGCATGGTTGCCGGTTCTACCAGTTTGATTTCGAGTTCACGTGTATCATGCGTGAGTTGACGTGTGCGGCTGACATGCGCCCGGAATTCCTTAATGCTTAAAAGGGACTCTTCCACTTTGATCTGAATGTCTTGCTTGATTTTGACTTGGCAGGCCAAGCGAATCCCACGTTGTATCTCGTTTTCGTTCAGGAAAGGGATTTCCGTTGGTAAAACGGTTCTACCGCCGGATACAACTTCAACTTTGCAGTAGCCGCAGGTGCCCTGGCCGCCACAGGCAGAGGGAATGAAGATGCGTTGATCATACAGCGTCTCCAGCAGTTTGCCACCACCCTCGACAACCACAGGTTTCCGGTCGTTGATGGTAACCGCGCAAGGGCCGTAATTGGCTAGACGTCGACCAGCCAAAGCGAGCAGAGCAGAGAGAACACCGCCCAATATCCCCAGAACCAATACTGCTTCGACATAGATACTCATTGCTGCACCATTCCGGTAAATCCCATAAACGCCATGGCCATCAGGCCCGTAATGATCATGGTAATGCCGAGTCCCCGTAATGGTGCCGGCACATCTGCTGCCTCGAGCTTCGAACGCAAGCCTGCCATCAGGCAGATCGCTAGCAGAAAACCCAATCCCGAGCCCAGTGCATAAATCGCGCTTTGCAGGAAGGAAATATCCATATCCGGTTCAATCATGAACAGGTTCACGCCAAGAATGGCGCAATTCACGGTAATCAAAGGCAGGTAAATACCCAGTGCGCTGTAGAGTCTCGAGCTAAACCGTTCAATAATCATTTCAACTAGCTGGACGAAGGCAGCGATCATTGCAATGAATATAATAAACGTGAGGTAGGTAAGATCTGTTTGGAGTAGGGGGGCTCCCTCTACAAGAACACCAAAGTAGATGCCATAATTGATCAGCGCGGTGCAGACCGTGACAAATACAACGGTTAGCCCCATGTACCAGGCATTGCGCATACTGCGCGAAATCGCAATAAAGGAGCACATGCCCAGAAAGCGTGTGAGTAAGATATTGTTTGTGATAACTGCGGCGAGAAAAACGATTGCCAAACCACCTAAAAAGGATCCGTCCATGATTACACGCCTCCTTGCTCATGCGGACCCGCCGCCGTGGCGCAGCAGCCACCTGCAGGCTCTGCATTGCCGGTGATCGCTTTGACAATCCAAGCGACAGCGCCTAGCGCAAAAAAAGCACCGGGCGCACTGGAAAGCAGCATGACGGGCATGTATCCCTCGGGCATGACGGCATGTCCTAGCAATGTGCCTCTTCCCAGCGTTTCGCGCATTACTGCAATTGCTAGCAGGACAACGGCATATCCTAGCGCACTGCCAAAGCCATCCAGAAACGATGCCAGTGGTCGGTTACGAATGGCATATGCCTCGGTGCGGCCAAGAATCAGGCAATTTGTGATGATCAGCCCGACATAAGGTCCCAGGGAGCGGCTCATCTCGAAGTGATAGGCTTGCAGATACAAATGCACCATGATCACAAGTGTCGATACGATCAGCATCTGCGCAATCAGACGCACTTGATGCGGGATTATCTTTCGTATCAGCGATACGAGCAGGCAGCTCATCGAGGCTACAAAGAGTAAGCTTGCAGCCATGACCAGTGTAGTCGAAACAAAGCCGGTTACTGCCAGTGCTGAGCATACACCCAGTGCATGACGGAGGACCGGATTTTCGGATCCGCCCCCGTCCTTAACTGGCTGCAACCATTCCTTGGCACCGCAACCGGAACATGCAGTCTTGATTCCCATATTACCTCATTTCCCATTAGATCTTGTAGTCAGTTTCGGTGAACTGCAGTTTTTCGTTGGATTCCACCGCCTTGATTACATTGAGTACGGGAACAGCCATCGAGTACGCTACATCCGGGGGACATGTCAAATCTGCCGGTTTGTTCCCACGCACTGCCTGGAAGAAGTTTTCCAGGTGACGCTGGTGAATGGTTTTCCGGTCCATTTCCTGCATGATTGCTGCGCCCTCGGCATTTCTGGCGGCAATGGCTGCCCCTAGGGGAATGACCGACATTCCGCCGCGCTGTGTGCGTTCTACTTGTGCCAGCCAGTCGGGAATGTCGTAATCTCCCTCTGGAACGTAGTAGGATTGCTGCAAGTTTTCAGAGATGACCAAGGTACCTTTGTCGCCTTTGAAACGCTCGAAGTAGTTACCATAGCCATTGGTGTTGAGCACTTGATAATACATGCGCGCAGACCCTTTGGATGTCTGATACTCGTACATGGCCATGACGTCTTCATACCATTCCCTGTCCGGGAAGAAATCGGCTCCGCCCATTGCTGTGAGTTTAGTGGGGTTGGCTCCCAGGAACCAGCCGAAAACGCTGATTTGATGACTTCCGAGGTCGGCAATGGGACCCGAAGAGTATTTCCGGAACCACCGCCAGTTACGGTAATGATTCATGGATTCGTATCCATAACGTTGCAGGATCTCATCTGGAATGACAAACCGATCCGGCCACGTCAGTTTTGGTTGTACGCTCCGGTTCCACTGTCCATAACAAGCCGTGACGCGACCGCAGACCTCGTCGTTCTGGATCATTTGCAATGCTTGGTGATACACTGGGTTACTGCGTCTTTGGTGCCCGATTTGACACAAGCGATTCGATTCGCGTGCTGCTAGCACCATCTCGCGGGCAGACTCGAGTGAATCGGCCATTTCCTTTTCGCAATAGACATGCAGTCCAGCTTGCAGGCAAGCGATTGTGTGCTCGGCATGCACAAAGTCCGGCGAAGCCACAATGACGGCATCCAGATCCTTTTCCTTTTCGAGCATTTCGCGGTAATCCTCATAGATTTCCACTTGTTGGCCTGCCCGGCGCAATGTGTTGCCTGCATAGCGTTGTGCGAATGGCCAGATGTCGCAAATCGCTTTGAAACGTACGCCCGGGATATTGACACAATCATTGAGCAAAATTCTTCCCTGCACACCGGTTCCAATCATGGCGACGACGATCTCGTCAGCACTGCCAGTTGCCGGGGTCCCCAATGCTGATGTTGCACCGCCCATTGTTGCCAAGCCTGCTACACCTGCGGTCATCCCTTGTACAAATTCGCGTCTGCTCATTTCCATGTTAGCCTCCTCGTTCGTGTTATTCTCGAATCAATTGCGTCCAAATATCATTGCGGATCCAGAGCATCAAAAGCACGCCGGGTCGGAGCCCGGCCAATGAAACTGTGTGCGTTTGGCTGAGTGCTTCTTCCTGGCTTTCCGATTGGTTCATATCGAGCACCAGAATCGGTGCATCGTGCTTTTCCGGTAGCGTATGCCAGAAACCAACATTCTTCACAGTACGCAAATACCACGGCAAGGGCCAGTACTCTTCTGCAGCCACGAGAACCCATGCAGTCTCTTGTTCGGGCACAAGTTCGAGCGCTTTATGTATGCGGTTAGCCGTAAAAACCATATCCTGTGTTGTGTGCGAATAGCAATAGGGAACCCTTTCATCGGCTGCGAAGCGAAATGCGGCGCGCTGTGCCTGGGCGGCAAGTTGCGAGGCTCCCAGCATCATGACGCCCGCAAAGAGAAGTTTGTACCCTATTGTCCGAGGAAGGGAAAGTAGCGAGCACGCACCAATGCCAGCGAGTAACGCAATGATTTGCATGGGGCCGAGCATCAGCCATGGGGTTTTGTAGGGAATGATGCTATAGATGCCGACAAGAATCAAAACATACACAGCAAGCAGGATTGTAATGGTTGCAAATCCCGAGCGTTTGCGCAGTGCAAACCCTGCACCGATGCAAGCAAGTCCGACGAGGAATGCTTCTGTCCATACGAATCCGCCAGACCGGGTCCATAAAAGCCATTGTAGATGCGTAAACCAGGGTTTTTCATGTCCCTGTCCTGTTGCGCGATCGGCAAAGTACGAGTACGTCGTGATACTTTCCCAAACGCCGCGAAGATTCGTGAAAAAGGAAGAATAAAAAAGCAGGGAGACGCCGCTTGCTACGAGTCCGGCATACAGCAGCGCTTTCCAGGGCATCGCTTTGTACAAGCCAACAAGCGTGCGTTTTTCTTGTAATTGGGTATAGAAGGTAACGAGCAGCCAAGCGGCACTGATCGAAGCGAACATAAGGATGGAGGTTATTTTCGTGGCATGTGCCAAGCCTACGCATGCACCTGCGGCGAGAGCCCAACGCATGCGTGTCGACAGCCAGTAGCGCATGGCGCAGGTTAGAAAAGCAAAAAAGAACAGCACGAGCAGCGTTTCGTGGATAAAGTAGCGGCTGAAATAAAGATGGATCGGGGAAATAGCTGTAAACAATGCGGCCCAGCACACGGTTTGTGGTCCGAGCAGCGGGCGCCATAATGCCAGCAGCAGCAGCATCGACACGCCAGCCAGTACGGGCAATAGCCGTAGCGAATGTTCTGATACGTCGGCGGCATTTCGCTGGCCCATGATCCAGGCTAAAGGCAGCGTGAAGTAGTAGAGTGTCGGGCCGTGATATTCCGTGGGGTTAAAGTGGTATACGCCATCTTCGAGTAACTCCACAAAAAACATGCCATGCACGGCCTCGTCGGTATGCATGGGACGTGCATCGAGTTGCACGAGACGTACACCAAGGGCGGATAACACTATTATGCCCAAAAGGATGTGGTATATCCGTTTCGCCTTGATGTTAGACGTGGTTGTCTGTTCATCGCAATTCATTGCAAGGTTATTCAGGCGAGACGCCGTAGACCTCCACCTCGATGTAATGGTTCATTTCGTTTGCCGTGTTCCCGCGGCTGTACAAGCGCACGTAACGCGCCGCGACACCATCAACCGGAACAATTTGGCCACGGTGGCTTTCAATAAAGGCCTTATCGGTGCCAACGCCAAAGCCGGCTGCGTTGTCGTGATCATTGTTAAAGTGCGTGTTGACATCCGATGCAAATTCAGGGTCATTCGATGTTTGGATGATGACATCATGATACGCGCGATCTTGCGAGAAATAGCGCCATACGGCAATTGCATGGATTGTGTAGGGTTGCTCCAAGTCAATTTGTATCCACTGGAGACCGGGGCCTAATTCCACATAGTTGCCTTCGTCGCCCTCTTTGATGCCATCGGTTACATACTCCAACTCACCAATAATAGGCCATTCATCGCTTGAGGTAACGGTTTTGTCTAATGCTACATTTGTAGCATTTTCCGGCACCATTACGGGGGGACGGTCTCGCCAGGCGTCTTCCGGCTCAAGGTTTGGTGCATTCACGGGGACTGGGGTTCCGATCGTGAGGGGAGGGGGAAACTCGATTTCCAGCGGTACCTGGTCGTTCGCATGGGCTCCATAGGTCGCGATTACCGCCAGTGCGATAGCCTTCCATAAAACGCTATCGATCACTTTCTTTGATGTTTTCATGTGGTTTCCTATTTCATATGTAGATGCTTCATTTCATGTGCTGATTCGATTATAGTTGAATGTATGCATGCGAAACAAGCTCTAGACGCATTTTTATCGAGATAGAACCTTATTGCTAGCCAGTAACTTCATTGTTCAGACCACAGACCGCAGACCAACGCGCGCCACCCCCGGCACTCCGTGCCAACCGAAAGCGGCGATTTTTATCGCCGCACCATATCCTCCCTCGACCATATGGAGTGCGGTAACGAGCGAAGCGAACTTACCGCTTTGGGGGGAGCGAAGCGACGTGGTGTACCACCCAGCGCGCT
>PXBF01000181.1 GCA_003567005.1 PVC group bacterium | reverse complement strand
GAGAGTCGGGACGTCGGTGGTGAAGAAAGTTGAGAGATGCCAGCAGCTTTACCGCAACGTTTACCTCCACCGACACAAGGTCGGTGGGCGGTTTATACCGGAAAGTTGTAGAAGGTGGTATTATTCCAAACTGAATTTGCGCAGCGTTTCCAGATCCACCCATTCGAGTACCGATATGTGCGTCGCGTTCAGATCAACCTTCGGGGCACAGCCCGCCTGATACGCTTCTACCCAGCGCTGTACACACAGGCACCAGTGATCTCCGGGCTTGAGACCGGAAAAGTCATATTCCGGCATGGGTGTAGATAAATCATTACCGCGCGAAGCCGAGAAGCGCAGGAATCCCTCTGTTACCTCCGCGCATACTGTATGCATCCCCTGATCGTGCGGCGAGCGGCTGGTTATGCACCATCAGCATTACCGGCCACTGATGACTCGAAAACCGCGCGCCACATGCCGCCACATCATCCGGTATCTGTGCACGTAGCGCCTGGAAGGCAACCTCCCTCCCCAACTCACCTTCCGCCCTCTGACCACCGACCTCTGACACCGGACTTCCGGCCTCAACTCTTCCCCCACCCTTTGCGTCCTTCGCGTCTTCGCGGTGAATCACCTTTTTCTGTGTATTCTGCGTGTTCTGCGGTTCCTCTTCCACGCATCCGCCGTCCGAATTCCGCCCTCGGTCTTCCGATCCCTCCTCATCCCGTACAATGCAGAATTCCGGCCAGAACGGCTTCAACCTTTTGCTCGCATGACCGCGTTCAACCGCATGCGGTTCCGGTAGCCAACGCAGCCGCATCTCACCGAACCTGCTGTCCACAACCAGCTCCCCATCTGCAAATCTGAATTGTGGAATCATCGTATCCGGCATATCAACTTCGCCCCATTTTAATCAATTGTTGTGCTACGCACAGACCATGGTATGAAGCATATCAAAATTATTCACAATCCCAAATCAAGGATTGCCTGCGCCAACGCGTCGAGGTCCTTACGACCTCGTAATTTTGCAACGCCCAGCCTTTTCAAGGCGAGAGGCAGAAGCGGACCAAGAGTACCTTTCAGACATTGAATCTCTCATTTGGATGTATCACAGACAAAGGCTTCGCCACTGGTTAAAGCGGTACTTCCCATTTTTCGAACAAGCGACACGGTATAATCCGTAATCCGTGCCATCTTCGAATAATTCAGTTTATCGGGGGTATCCGACTCCTCGTGATAATGTTGCCAACGACCGCAGCTCAAAAAGAGATAAGGCACACCGCTTTCAAAACGCCGGATCTCGACATATGATCCGCCGAAAACTTTCGAAAACCATTCGCCATCGACAAAATCACGATCAAGCCAGGCCCATGCATGACCAAACTCATGCCGGATAATGTCAAGAAGCGTACCCCCCATTTCATATTTCGTGTGCGGAATATTACGCGGCAAGTAGATGACACCTGGTTCATAACCACAATGCGGTGCGGCAAAGGCACCCCTCGATCAAAAACATATCCCAGCCTCACCCAATGAAGGGATAGCAGAAATCATAAGTGCAATGTTATCCAGATACACACCGTCAGCAAGTAGACCGACCTCAAAAAGTTAATTACGAACCTTGTTAAATGCCATTTCTACTTCCTGATTACGGTTTGGTGTTCGCTTCGACATAACGAGTCTCCTTGAAATCGATGTTATTATCGTGCAGCCAATTGGTTCTGCCGACGCTGTTGGGATTCAGCCAGATTCTGTTCAAACTCTCGCACAACCATCATCATCCCGCTCTCGGGGTCATCAAGCAGCATCGCGTGCAACTGCTCCAGATAGTCATCCATGTTCTGGCGCAAGATGGGCTCGTTTCTTCCACGCGACACATTGTGGTCGATCACATCCCAGATTAAGACTCCCGCCAGCACAATAGGCCCTAGGGCCTTCATACCCACTTTGGCACTTGTGCTGGCACCTGTCTTGGCTGCTGTGGCTGCTGCCGCCTTACCAGCCGTTGTAGTACCTTGTACGGTTGTTTTCTTGCCAATTTTTCCAATTATCTCACGAATAGCTCGATATAACTGATGTGTCATGACAACACCACCAGCACCTGCTGCGACATAGACCGTCTTCAGGGACACCTGGGTAGTGTCAGGTCCACCGTGGTGAGCAGTCAAAGCCATATCAGCAAGATAGGCGTCCCAGTCCGGCTGCGGTATTCTATGACGTTGCTGTACCCGGTCCACTCCCTTGACCAACTCATGCAGGTAGACTTCAACCATATCCCGCGTCATGCGGTCGATCTCGCGTTGGGCAATAGCCGGTCGCAGTACACGCAACGCGAATTCGGTTTGGATGTCTTCGGTAATACGCTCGGCCATCGACGGCTGTTCCCCGATAAAACGTTCCACCCAACCTCTCTCGGCAAGCCAATAGCGAATTGCCCTGAACCCGAGCGCTTTTTGGTTCCAGTACCCGAAGTACCAAGGAATAAATTGTTCATCGATCCGCCCAGAAAGCTCATTGCACCAAATCTGCAAAGCTCCATCAGCATGTTCCTTGGCAGCCAGCCTTGCGCGCTGCGCCTCCTCGCGCATTTCAGCATCCACTGCGCTCCAATCGACAGGTTGAACAACAGGCTGGGATTGCTGTCGTGCCTTGAGTTCAATTGCGGCACGCTCGCGAGCCGCATTCTCACGGATCCGCAATCCAATCATGCTCACAACAAACAAAACAACAATCAGCCAGCTCAGACTTTTCATAAAGATCCCTAAACTTCCCAAAAATTGCGTAATCCCCTCTAAACGATTTCCCTTGCCGGAACTCGCGCTTTGCTGCTCTTGATGCATGTTCATACTGGCTCCTTTTGCTTGGTTCTCCGTCGCTGTGGTGTCGTTCGTGTTTTTCATATTCGCATTCTCCTTTGATACCTATAAAGGTTACATCCCATTCATTTTCCGATTCACATCTGTGCTTTTTCAAATTCGGTGTATTCTGCATCAATCACATCACCACTGGCAGTAGACGCATCGCCCCTCTTTTTTCCATTTTGCTGCGGGAACAATAGCAAACATGCCGCCAAGGCAACCGGCAACATCGACCAGATCCCTAAAAACCGTCCCAATAAACTCCAGCAGATCGCTGCCAGTGCAGCAAGGGTCATAAACACGGGAGACCGCCGCGTCAGATCAACCAACCAGTTGGTTGCAATTCGAATCACGGTCAATTGCGCAATGGCTTGCTTCCACAACCACTTCACCATTTTGAAGGCCCAACGGCCCGATTTCCCCATAAAGGCTACTACTGCATCGAACCTACTCATTATCTCCCTCCCGCATCTTACTAGCTGTCGGACTCATCTTGTTTACGCCCTTTTTGTGTGTGTTCCTCGCACAGTCATAAACAAGCGGCAGTCTCTGGGATTTTCCAAAAGAAGATTGGTAAGCGGAACATTTTAGGTTTTAGGGCCCTTTCCTCCCTACCGATAAACCGTACCTTGGAATCCATAGTGAGCCCTCCACACAAACAATGCACAACGCTGGCTCTCTACGCGTATAAGCCTCGCTTTCATCGAAAGCGCGCTACTGGGAAATAAGGACTAAAAGAATCGAGGACAGACTTTAAATCTTCAATCACAGCTAATAGGCCCAGCAAAAACCCATCAGTATCGCACCGACCCCATTCTTATTGCATTTGCCTATATATACCCTTGCATTTATGCATGAAATGCATAATATTACCCTTGCTAATAATATTTAAGGAGCATTATGCAACGACATGCGCTGAAATATTTGGTCGATTGGCACAAGAACGCGCGGCGCAAGCCATTAATCATTCGCGGTAGCCGACAAGTTGGTAAATCATACCTTGCGCGCGAACTAGCCAATACCCAATTCGCATCCCTCGTCGAAATCAACTTCGAGGAATCGCCCGATCTAGCCGGACTTTTCAAAGGAAATTCGCCGCAAGAAATCGTTCGTAATCTGGAAGTCCACACGGGGCAGCGTATCGTGCCCGGGAAAACCTTGCTTTTTCTGGACGAAATCCAGGCAGCACCGCAAGTGCTAGCCACATTACGCTTCTTTTACGAAAAAATGCCAGAGTTTCATGTCGTGGCAGCAGGCTCCTTGTTGGAGTTCGTACTCGAAAAACATGATTTTTCCATGCCGGTGGGACGTATCGAGTACATGCATATCGGCCCTGTCACATTCGAGGAGTTTCTCGAAGCAAATGGACAACAACACCTCGCCGAACGATTACAGTCTTTCCACATCGGTGAGCCCCTGCCACCACCTACGCACAAGCAATTACTGAAAGCCATGCAGGAATTCTGCATTGTCGGTGGCATGCCCGAAGCAGTTCAGGCTTTTGCCGATACCCAGTCGTTCCTGGAATGCGACCGCCTGAAGCAATCGATTCTTTCAACCTATGCCGATGACTTCAACAAGTACGGCACAATCAACACAGCGCGGGTACAACGCGTATTCCAACGCCTGCCCCATATGGTAGGATCGAAATTCATATACAGCCGCGTTGATCGCGATGAGTCTTCGCGAGAAATCGGCCAAGCCCTGCATATGCTCTGTCTCGCCCGTGTGGCATCGAAAGTCTATCATTCCGCCAGTAATGGCGTACCGCTGGGAGCCGAAATCAACGAGCGCAACTTCAAAGTACTTTTTCTGGACACAGGACTACTGTGCCGTACATGTGGACTGAGCCTGAATGACTTCGAGCGTGAGCAGGATATCTTGCTGGTAAACACTGGGGCCATTTGCGAACAATTCATCGGTCAACACCTTTTGCAGTCGGGCGAATACTTCGATGAGCCCGTATTACATTACTGGAGCCGCGAGAAACGACAATCCTCCGCAGAAGTCGACTACGTTCTCTCCGTAGGCCCGCATATTATTCCGATCGAAGTCAAGGCCGGCAAAACAGGACGTCTGAAATCTATGCACATGTTTCTAAAGGAGAAACAGCGGCATTTCGGACTCCGCTTCAATGCCGATCTGCCATCGATGCTGGATACGCAAGATACATTGCCCACCGGCGAAACCGTTTCATACCGGCTACTGTCCCTGCCCCTCTACATGGTCGGGCAAACCCGCCGCCTCATCCGCGAAAACCTCCCCACATAAAGAGCACAAAAACGAAAAGTGTACTTTACGATATCGAAACAATCGCATCTGCGGAGGCTAACATGAGCAATGCTGAAAAGCAGGAAAGTCATCACCTCAGCATGGAAGAAGCCATGCAAATCTTGAGCTTTGAGCCGGTGTGCGGATCACTCTGGTAGGTTACAGAAGAGCTTTGGAATATCCGGTATTCTGCCCGATCCGTATTGGCTTTAGCGGTCACCCATGCCTCGGTGGGAACAGGATGGACGATGAGCCGATAAAGCCTACGATTGGTTTCCCCGGAAAAAGCAACCCGTTCACGATTGCCGTCACCCGTCCAGAAGCGTGAAGAAAAAGCCCAATATGAGAGATCGTCACTAAACTGCAAAATACTATCGTATCCTTCTGGCTTTTCAAACGAAAATGCAATGCCTTCTGTGATTTGCGCTTCCTCGAGACGGATCGAAATAACCGGAGATACCTCGTTCTGCGCAACCGACAGTTTCGTAAACCCAACAGCAACCAATACGGCACCGAATAGCAATCTATTCGGGCGGGGACTATAGCTTTTTGATTTGGTCATTTTCTGCAGACCTTAAAATGCGAAACCTAGAACAGTTACAATTTAGCAAAGTAACGTTACCGTGTACGACCCGAATTGCACAGACTATTTACATCTCCACCTCCCTCGCCCAAAGGATAGCCCCGCTCTTCCCGCCACATCGACTGCAGGATACGCGCATTACGCTGGAATACACTCGCATCAACCGTCTCGAAACAGTCATACGCCCGCGCCAACTCCAAGAGATTATTCTTACCACTTTCCATCATTTGGATCACCACCTTTGAGCCAAACCTTGTCGCAATAGCAAGAAAAAAACAACCCTGATAATCAACGCCCCATTTCCCAAACCTGCACCATATATACTTTACCCCTGACCAACAAAACTACTGACATCCCCAAGTTAGAACGACTACCTGAAAAGGGGCAAGTCAGAGGAAAATTTCCCTCTTTATCCTTTGACTGACACATAAAGTGATCTACAAATACAATAAACGAAGATTGTAACCGGAATTGCTTGAACCGCGACGAAGGCAATCAAGGGACAATGAATCGAACATGTGGTTGCTTATGGTTGCTTATATAGACCAACCACAGATAAGACACAACAAGACAAGTTAAGACAGAAATGAACAGACAAACACCACCAAAACTCTGACAATAAAGGCTTTTGTGAATATTTTCTAGCATTTTAGATGGTACCCCGGAGAGGACTTGAACCTCCGACCTACGGATTAGGAATCCGTTGCTCTGTCCAACTGAGCTACCGGGGTATGGCTTGTATTGGATGACTAACATTACGCAAGTGCATCCATCTATTCACGTAAAAAAGCATGCCTACACATAATTTCTTGTATCGCTTGCTGTATCACGCGGTCCCCAAAAACGAGATACGCGCCTGCCCGCCCCTTATATCTTGTTTATCTAACACGCGTTTTTTGATGGTTCTACCCCAGAATATCTATAGTATATCAACATGAATGCGTGCCATGAAACGTAGAGTATAGAAAGGAAACACTGGTGAACCGCACACAATTAATTCTCATATTCCTTGTTACCATAATCGGACTTTCATCGGGATGTCGCCGTGACGCCGCGCAAGAAATCGATTTCGGAACTGTAACCAACGGTCTATATCAAAATAAATACTTCGGTTTAACCGTGGCATTACCCCCTGATTGGAGTATACAAGATCTAGAGTCACGGCTAGAAATGATGGAGATAGGCGGTGACATAGTCATAGGCGATGACCAGAACCTGAGAGCTGCCGTCGATGCCTCCAAACTGACAACAGTGAGCCTTTTTACAGCCTTCAAGCATGCGCTCGGCTCACCTGTCTTATACAACCCCAATATCGTATGCGTAGCTGAACGCGTTCGGCATATGCCTGGTATTCGAGAAGGAAGAGATTATTTATTTCACACAAGAAAGTTTCTGGAATCCAGCCAGGTGCAAGTCTCCTTTCCTCATGAAATCACGACTGCCTCCATGGGGGGACAATCATTTGATGTGATGCAGACAGAGATGCCACTGGGTGGCATGACGATACACCAGAAGTATTATTCAACCATAATGGATGGCTACGCATTAAATTTCATCATCTCCTTCACGACGAAAGAGGAAGAATTGGCTCTTAGAAACATATTGGATTCAATCGAATTCCAATAAAGAGATCACCCACATTTCGCTGTGCTCGCCAGTCATGTTCTCATACCAAAGCTTTGCTAACCTGCCACAAGATCATTGCTGTCGACCCACAGTAACATTCGTGGCTCTTGACCAGAAAACTGGACCTCCTGTTTTCATGTTGGGATATGCTAAACGAGAAACAAGATGTTGCATACCATCTACGCACACCAGTACAAACACAAAAAAACGAATACATGACAATTTAGCTTTTCCATTACGAAACCTGCTTGTATGAATAGAGTATGACTGCAAAAAAGGATAGTCCCATAACCTTGTTTACGGGCGATGATGAGTTTCTTGTGAACCGCTATGCCCGTGAGCATATTACAAAAATCCAAAAGGCTGACCCCGCTGCCGAGCTGGAAACCATCGATGGTATGGTAACAACGGTAGGAGACGCCGAAACCGCAATCCTTCGCTGCCAATCAGCCTTACAGTCTCCAGGGCTGTTTAGCACAACGCGTATCGTTTGGCTTAAGGATGTTGCCTTTATGAACGATTCGAGGGCAGCCCAATCAGAGAAAGTGCAAAATACGCTCAGCGCGTTTATTACCTTTCTATCGCAAGGTTTGCCGGATGGATTTTCCTTGCTCATTACAGCTGAATCCATCGACAAACGACGCACGTTTGCCAAAGCATTGGCAAAAATAGCAAATGCGCAGGAATTCAAGCGAAATATAAAAGATCAGGCCGGACGCGTGGCAATCGTTCGCAGTACATTGAAAGAAAATGGTTGCGATATGTCCCCAGACCTCATTCCTGTATTTTGTGAAAAAGTTGGTACGGATACACGCCGGCTCGTAAGTGAAGTGCATAAGGTTTGCCTATACGCATACCCGGAAACCAAGATTTCCAGAGAAGCAATCGAAACGATTACCTCCACAACTACGGAGACGGCCTTCTATGCGCTTGCCAATCGTTTCTGCGATTTCGACCTCACAGGAGCAATCCGAACACTACATGAACTGCTCTTTCAAAAACAAAGTGTTATCGGCCTGATTATGCATTTGGAGAGTACCATTCGCGATATGCTCATCTTTCGCGAAGCGCTCGACCAAGGCTGGGTCCAGCAGCGTGGCCGCCAACTCGCATGGGCCAACCTACCCCCTGATATCGATCAAGCTCTCAACCAATTGGAGCGCGACCCCCGAAAACTGCCATTTTTCATAGCAGGAAGTCTCGCGGAAGGCGCCGCCAGGTTCACCCGCAAGAGATTGGATCATTGCTTACGCCAAATCGTGATCGCACATGAAAAGATCGTCTCATCACGTGTTCCCCCGGAATTAATTATCGAAGTGCTTCTTGTTCGCATGCTCGGCAAAGCCAAACGACAGACAACCAGCTAGACCACAGACTATAGACGCAAAATAAGGAGCATCAAAAATTCCTATGACGTAACACCCCCTGCCCGACATGCGACACCCGAAACACAAAAATACAAAGAACGAAACAGACCATGCCTATTTACGAATACCAAGCCATCAACCAGAAAAAGTCATGCCCGCATTGTCGCGAGCCGTTCGAGGTGCTCCAGCGCATATCAGAAAATACCCTTACGGTTTGTCCCGCTTGTGGTGCCGCGATTCACAAGTTAATCTCGGCACCGCGCGTTGGCGCTTCACAAAGTAACTTTGATGACCGCGCAAAATCTGCTGGCTTCCACAAACTCAAAAAGCTTTCTAAAGGCGAATACGAAAAACAGTACTAGCCCGCATATCTCACAATCTTCGTAGCGAGAGTGTGAAGCGTGCGCCATAGCGGGTTCGCGGCGCAGTGTGGCGGGCGACAGTGTGTAGAAACACATGGAGGTCGCCTCGCAAGTCGCGGGCACGATATGACGTGCGATTCGCGCTCGCAGTAGATGGCTTGTGAGATATGCGGGCTAGCACGAGCCAGATTCACGATAGCTCTTCTCGGCGAGCACTTCAGACCGTGTCAGCTTGCGAAACAAGCCCGGACTGTTCGCAGGATGGAATGGCAACACATCGGAGTAGGAAGGAACCGTCACACGGGCTATATGAAAGCCACTTTCGGGATCCGATAAATCGGTTACGAGAAGATCCTTGCCCAGCGTTTTGCATATATCCCGAGCTGCAAGCACGTCATCTAAACTATCTGAAAAACCTGCTGAAAGTGTGGCAGGCACAACGTCCCCCTCATACAGGAAACTGGCATCACGCCAAACGGCAAAGCCAAACATAAAGGCCGACAGAAAATTATCACACAGCCCCGCTGGACTCCGCAATCCACGAAAATCCGGTTCTAACAATTGCTGTAGTTCGATCTTCCCATCACACAAAAACTCATGTTTCATGCGTCCTTGCACAAACTCGGTGCAAGTACGCGTAATGGCCTCTACTGTATTGAAAGCGGCACCCACCTTGAAAAAGTGATGAAATTGATATTCTTCTGGAACGGCAGGATCAACAAAATAGGCACCAATGCAGGGTAGGACACCACCGAATGACAGGTCTTTTATTGTAACCTCAATCCCTTTTTTCTGGATCCAAGCGATGATTGACTGTACCTGCTCGTCTTGAATAGATGCAAGGTTGATGGTCGGAACCACCATACGATTCCGTAATATCGTGATGTGCGCCCGTCGTTCAAATATTTCGAGAACAGCATGCTCAACAGCTTCTGTAAGTGTATTGCCTGCCGCTTGTCCATTGGGTCCTCCAATAATATGGAGATATTCAATGGGGATCATTTTTTCGCATGCATCCTGTAACGACCACGCAGGTAACCAGTGACGACTTGCATCAAGATTCTTGATTTGATCTATCACGGGAGGTGTTGCCGTGGACACATGCGGCAAGAGTTCATCAAACCCAAGCACGCGGTCTGTTTCCAATTCATCCTGATGGGCATAAACATAACCAGGCACATCCACGTGATCCCGACACAACAGCCATTCCGCGGCCTCTGCCAAAGCTCCCGCCTTACTGGCTTCCGGTGTCGTTCCCTTTCCCATTGCACGGAAGGAAAGATCATCAATATACAAAACGGCCCAAAAAAGCGCAGATCCAACCTGTTCTTCGTAGAGTTGATAGTCAAAGCGCGATAATAAACCTTCAAGAAGCTGGATCGTTTCACGGGGTGCAACTGCTCGTTGCCCGATACTCTTTGGAGAAGGCTGCAGTTTCATTTTCTTCTCATCTCCAACCAAGCTCCGATTTCTTGTCCAGCTTTCGTCCCCTCATGAACACATTGCGGGATGGAGGCGCCCCCATTGCGCATGCCTCCTGCGGCAAATAAACCAGCATATACCGTTGCACAAGTCTCATCTGATCCGTTTGCAAGGCAACCATTGTTTGCAAAAGACAAGTCTGGCCATGCCGTTTGAAAGCAGGTATCCGACGCCAGCCCTGAAGCATCCACAAACAAGTCCACATCCAGATGTCGTTCTGCCTTTTGTGCGGGTGCTATAGGATCGCCGTGCACAACATTGAGACCGGTCAACCTTCCTCGTGCGTCTTGCACATATGATTGCGGACTGCACCAGGTCAGGAGGTTTACCCCCTGTTGCGCAAACCACCGGTCATCCATGCACCAAAGCATCTCGCTCCGCGATGCGGGATAAAGAATATACAGAAATTCCACACCGGCCTCGCGCAAAAGCACAGCCGTATCCATGGCACAATCACCACCAGCCAAAATGGCGGCACGCCTTGCCGGCAGGATTGGTTGTCCTGCCTTCATATGTGTCAGAAACGCGAGCCCCCCCCAAACGCCATCAGGCATGCTACCAGGAATGGAATATCGATCCTGCCATAGGCCGGTAGCCAAAAGCAGTGCATCTGCAGTCGTAAACAACCCCTGAAGATGCTCTGCATCGCGAACATCACAACCAAGCGAAATACGCAAACGGTCACGTTGCAGAGCATTCATGAACATAACATCTATCTCTCCCGCATTTCCACTAAAACGACTTTCAGGAATGAGCAGGGCCGGAACGCCTCCGAGTTGTCCAGCCCGCTCCACCAAATGCACGTGGCTACCCGCACGCAACAGCTCGGCAGCAGCAGCAAGACCAGTTGGCCCACCCCCAATAATGACAACATGTTGGTTGGTAGGAACATCAGGCACACGTATGGCAGCATGACTCCTGGCAAAACGCGTAACGGCATATTGTACATCCCGAATCGCCACGGATTTTCCGGAAAACACCGTTTCGATACAGTCAGCCTCACCAGATGCATGATAGGGTCCCAATTCCGCACACAGCTCGGCTAGATGTTGATGCCTGCGTGCAATCATACCCGCCCGTTCTATATCCCCGGCAACAACAGCTTGCATCATATCCGGAATCGGCAGGGATCCAGGTGTTGCTGCACGACAAGGAGCTGGATTGCATTGATGGCAACGGAATGCCTCTTCTTGTATTCGTTCGGTTTGATAACGCATGTGATACCGGAATAGAGGGCCATAGACATCAGGATTCTGCAATACGCATCCAACCGGCGCACCCATCTGCGCCAATTCCGTGCAGGCACCACACTGTGTACAACAAGCACTTCGTTCCAAACGTTTGTGGACATTCCAATCATTGGGCGCATTGGGATACGCTAAAGAAAAACGCTCTAAGGCAATTACGTCCAGCACACCCTCTTCTATCCAGGCGTCCACAAAATACGGCATCAGATCCCGTAACCAACTAAAACCGCCCAACATAAGGTTTAATTCCGGCAAGGCCCTTTTCATGGCATCTGCAACCTGCCAAGCTCTTGCCAAAGCCACAAGGGGATGCTCATGCGGAAACGCATGATCTGGAATCGGCATGGAGGAAGCATGTTGACCCTCCATAAGAGGTGGGTATGTCATATGCAAATGCACCATACCGACTCCCAGTAAGCTCCATTTTTTTATAATGGAAATTGGTTCAGACGGGTCTGGCAAACGATAATCCTCGCTATTCGCTCCAAACCCGCCTCCCAGCGGTTGTGCCTCATATACGACGATCCTTGATGACAGTAAAAGGAAAGGGAATTGTTCATGCAACCAAGCCCAAAACATTGCAACATCACCATGCATAGCGGTGCTATTCATCTCCTCTTTTATCTTCTCAAGCGGAATTGCCACTTGCAGACCATCCCAGCCAGCCGCTACGATACGCCTCACAATTTTAAAAAGATAGTCGCGCGATTTGCGAAACACAGAAAGAGCGGAACCATCCAACTGAAGCAAACAAATCGGTTTGGTTTGTCCACCTCGCCTCGCCTCTGCTACAAGGCTTGCCTGCAATTGCTGTAAACCTGGATCTGGCTTTGATCCCAGATGCATCTGCGATATACGGTTGCGAACATTGGCATGCACGGCAATCGGTTCGGTCACCAGCATACCATATCCGCCGCATCCCAAACGCGCATAGCGTGCGTGCGTCAGCTTACTTGGCAGGCCATTTGGTTTCGCATCGTTGCCCATTCCAAGACATCCAGCAAAACGGTTGGGTAATGTAACAGCACCTAGATGCAATGGACAATCGACCCCCACTGCAAAACGAATCGGCTCAGGTAAAGGTAAGGCCAATCGCTGTATTTCCGCACGTAAATGATCAACATCGCGTAAATAAAATCGTTGGGAAAGAGGAATCGGTTTCACAAATCTCCATACCGAGCTACATATTGAGATCCAAAGGACCAACCCAAAATATCAATGCAAACCCTATACATCCTGCATTCCCTTTTCAAATACCTGTTATCCATCTTTTGCTATATAGGTACGGCATCATCGCTAGTATAAGCAATAGCCTCATAACTCTTCATTTAAAATACGAAAATAATCTGAAACCTGATTTCGGAAACGTGGAGGAGCCATTTCTGACTCTACTTGCAATGCGTTGCTCAGAATAGGTAAGGGATGCTCCAATTGCACGGCTGCCGTAGGTGGCGCATCAAGTTCAGCGCGCGCTTCCACTAAAGCCGCAGCTGCGTGTCGTTGATGTTCGCGCACGAGAGCAATGTTGCCGTGCGCAACAGCATCATCTGCCTGGCGCAAATGCTCCACCGCGCGATGCAAAGCATCCACGCGTACATTTTGCAACGAAGCTTGTGCAAACAATGCCTCTGCATTACGTGCCATCAGAGCTTCCATTCCTTCTGGGGACCCTTCCTCCGTGGAATCCATTCGTCGCAAACCACCTTCCATACCAAACGCATCAGCTTTACCCGAAGCCAACTTGCCTCCACCTGTTGCAGGTGTATCTGCTTCACCGTCTAGTTGCACCATGCCAGACTGCGTGGGATCCTCTGTCCTGCGCGCTTGAATATCTTCATCCCCCTCGCTGATGGTTCCACTACCTGCGGACGTCTCGCCAGAGGCCATTCCTTGACGTCCTACATTGCTACGACCATCCTGCTCTTTATGATCGGGACGATCCGCTCCACTCTTTCCCTGTGCGCCAAAACTCGCAATGTCACCTTCAATGATCGCCCAGCCCGTATCTTCAAAGTCAGGATTGGCATGCGTCGTTGCACTATCCTGCGCAGCATCACGATGCTCTTGCGTTTGTTCATGCAGATCCGAAATCAAATCTTCTACGGCAGAAGCTAGCGCCCCAAGCGCAATGCCAGCCTCTGGCATCTCTTCGCGATCCAATGCTTCTGTATCAATCGCAAACCACTCAGGCTCCTCCATAATCCACATCTCACGCGGATCAAACCGATCCTCCATCTCACGCATCATTTCCAATGCTTCCAAGTTTTTGGCATAGGCAATTTCCAACACATCTTCTGCGGTTGCCTCTTTCGATTCGGCGATCTGTTCCACTTCCTGAAATACTGAAAATACATCTTCAACCAACTCATTCGCAACATTCAGATCCATGAATACATGCAAATCGGTGGGGATTTCTAAAAGCTTTTCCTTACTTTCGCGCACGACTTCATTATACTCCTCCCAAAACACGTCAAACGCCACGTCTGACTCGTCACGCGCGCCACGAATGGCATCCATCGATTCCTGCATGCGTGCATGAGCATCAATGCGCTCTTGCAAGGTTTCACGCGCCGTTTCCCAAGCCGTATGCAGCGGTAGATCCTCCGCAAAATCTTGCGCTACGCCCATCTCCACAAGGATTTCCTGCAGATGCACCAAATTATCTTGTGCCCGGCGCCCGAATTGCAAAGCGGCGGCCGACTCGTTTTGCTCCAGTTGATCCGCAGCGACAAGCATATCCTCTCGAATTCGACGTTCATGCGACGCGCGAACGACTTGGTCCAACAAATCCGCATATCGTTCATCATGACTGCGCAGGTTCGAGGACGCGCGCTCACAAGCGCGCTGGAATACAGCAACATCTTCTGAAAGGATGTCCTGACGAGATGCCAATTCCTGCATGAATGCGGCTGTCGTTGCCGATGGGATACGATCTACTACGGCTGTCTGTCGCTCGATTAACGCCTCTAGTTGTGCTACAATAGCATGACGACGGCGATCTCGTAAGGTTTGGTCAGCGACCGCAACAGCCTCTTGTAACGTATCCAGGATTTTCGTTTGCAGTTCTATCGCCGTGCGCATTTCACGGTCGCGCATATCCTCCTGCACATGCAGGATACGCTCCATCACATCTATCACCGCCAACATTTCATTTGCATACAAATCTCCTACGGTATCCCGCATACGTCCCAAGGGGCGTATCGGATTTTGCAAAAGTCGACGGGCCGTGACGCGTATGTCTTGTTGCAGCCCAAGGGGGCTCTCCCATGCCCGAAGATCAGCATCTGTAGCTGCGGTATACAACCGCCGGCTCTCGCTTATGTTCTCTTTCTGCATAGCCAGGATTCGCGAAAGATCATCGCGCGCTTCCTGCTCAAATCGCAACGCTTCTTCTTCCTGATCCGCTTCGCCGGCTACCATGAATGTAATCACATCTGATTGCCCCATCTGATTGCGAGATGGATCGAAAGCGTTAATCCGATAATGGAGCGTGGTGGTGACCGGTTCCAGCGCCCCTCTCCAGCGCGTCTCAAACATACGCTCGCCATCCATTGACCAATTTGCAACAAGCTCTCCTTGATCATCGAATGCTTCAGCCTGCTCCTGGGTGACACGGAGCAATGAAACCTCCGCCAAACCATAATCATCATGCACCCGAAACCGTATCTGCGGAATTTCTCCGCGCGGCAACAATACCTTCCCTTGCGGCTCCAGCACCTCGATCTTGGGAGGACCATCTGACACATAATCATAGGCTGCGGACATTGCCACCGGCCTTCCTAATATGTCTTCCCCTTTCACGCGCAACAGGCCAGATGGCGAAACAGGAAATGCCCCATGCCATGTCCGTTGTTCTGTCTCTGAAACCAACACCAAATGCCCCTCTTCCAAACCCTCGACCTGCAAATCGGACAAAGGGACAGACCCCACAGCCTCCAGCTCTATTTCCGATCCGGCAAGAATGCGAGGCCGATCACCCTGCAACAAATCAACTTCATATGGAGGATTCTCGGTGTGCGCTGGTGGATGAACGCTAGCTTGTAGTGCGATAATCGTGGGTGGTGCCAGCGGGGTAACGACAAACCAATCCGAAGGAACGGCATCTCCCGCACGAAAACGATAACGGAAACCGGTATGTGCACGTTGTACTTGGTGTACAAATTCTTCAACTGCATCACTCTCGCTAATAACACCGAGAGAATGGCGTTGTGCACGACCTCCGTCGGGTGCAACCTCAACGACTACTTCATGCCCGCGTACCCCCTGAACAGAAGCTTGCAACGTCAGAGCATCCCCTTGCGCAATATCCGCAGAGCCAGGCGCAACAGACAGTACCTGCGTGCGCGTCACAGGCGCGATATCCGAAAGCGGATTCACCACCCGCGCAAGAGAAAATGACCACGCATTGCCTAGCCCGGCCCCGGGAGCAACCAGCAAAAATAACGCTGCACCAAAAGACGCGATACTCCATCGATAGTTGCGCTTATCCCGCATCCGGCTGACATCCAAGTTATGTAGTGCAGGTTTTTCCCTCTCCAGATAAGCTGCCACCAGAGCATTATCTCCCGCCTCTTCACGTAACTGCACATAATTGATGAGCCGGTTATCCAACGCCGGATAATACTTTTCAATGGAGATCGCCAAGGCAGACATGGTTGTTCTTTTAACGATTACAGCTATGGATCGTGCCAACATAGCCAGCACGATCGCTCCAAGAACGAAAGAGGAAGCCCAACGTATGTTCGGAGAGAAATGCCAATGCATGTCACCCAAACCGAGCAAAAACGTAAGAAGCAATAAGCATGCGCCACCATAGAACCAAAACACCTGTAAACGCCAACGCATCATAAGACGCTTCAATTTTCGTATTTCCTGGTCCAATGTCATGACGCACTCCTGCATGGCTAAACTCTCTCTACTTATAATCATAACACATTATAGCCAGTCATAAACCCCAAAACAGGCGGTTTTCGAAACCATCCCTATTCGGTGGGTATGACCGTAGTTAGCAGTGCGTTAGCGCAGGAACATCTACGCCGTGTAAACGTCTTGTGTGAGGATTGCAGACGCCCAGTCAGCACTTATTTTGCATCATGCTGCAAAACAGGCCAGTGATCATCATTTACCACCCGCAAAAGGGCGCGCGCAATGAAAGCCGCCGTATCCGATAGTTCCTGGATGATGAGCTTATCCGGTGTGTCGGCAGCCGTATGATAATAGCGACCACCACTCGACTCCCCGGCTTTCCCCGCAACCCCTGCCGTAATCACACCTTTCCGCTGAAATGGGTAATGATCCGAAGATGTATGCTGCCGATTGGCAAAGAGCACGGTTTCACCCATTTGGGAAGAAAGTGTTTGAACATACGACTCTGCGGCAGCACATTTATGAAAACCAAGGCCATGTGGACGTCCTAAGCAAGGGGTATCGCAATTGAGCATGAAACGTGTGGTACGCAGAACCTCCGCATTCTTTCGTGCATGGTAATGTGACCCTAGCAACCCCATTTCCTCGGCACCGAAAGCAACAAATCGTAAAGATCGCTTCAATTGGTCACGAAACGGTTCTAGCAAACGCGCCACTTCCATCAGAAGCGTCACGCCAGTCGCATTGTCATAGGCCCCCGGTGATATATCATGTGAATCATAATGCCCTCCCATAATCACAAATGTATCGGGATCTTCGCTACCACAGTGTTCTCCTACGACATTGCAGGTTTCAGAGGGCTCGCAATAGCAATCGACAACAAGGTGCAAGCATCCCTCCGCAGTACGCCGTAATAGGGCCATCGTCTCAGCCGATATACTTACGGCGGCGATGGGACTTTCCTGTCCATCATCTACACTGCCAGTCTTAAACTGCATCCCAGGCGCAGGGTTACCATGCAGCACCCCTACTGCACCCGCAGCAACACAAAGGCGCTGAATGTCTTTACGCGGACCGCTGCTACCATCCGTTAGGGCAAATGCTCCTGGTAAAAGCGGCTTTTTCTCCTCAACTTCGTCGGCACTTCCGGTACCGATGTCCACCCAGCGCGCCGTAAGACCTTTATCTCCAGTTGCAGCACCATATGGCATCGCATAGGCTGGCAGTACACAGGCACGCGGATCCACCAAACGCAACTGCGCCCCGCTTCCCCTGCGCCAAGCTGTAAACGGAAATGTTTCCTGATGAATATGGGAAAGACCATACTTTTTGAATGTATCACGGATAAACGCAGAAGCGCGCCGATCTCCCTCCGTACCCGAAAACCGGGTGCCGATATCATCACACAGTCCAAACAAGTTCCGCGCTAACTCGTTCCTGCCATCGGCAGCCGCAGCCTTGATCGCATTATCTATCTCGGTGTATCTATTCGTCTCAGTCATAACGTCCCCAAAAGTCAGCGTGCTTTCATTTCCTCTATAGCGTGTGCGCTTCCTGCGATAGTCCCGTCAAATGTTCATCCGTAAGCAAACCGTGTTTTTGCCACGTGTCATCAAGATATCCACCACAATTGCTCCCAGTGTGCATCGCCCGTATTGGGCTGTGGCGCCCCCGGCGTGCTTCGTCCTTCAACAATGTATCTCGTCAACAGCTCCCGCATTTCATCAACAATAGCAGGATAGCGATCTTGGACATTTTCGCGCTCACCAATATCAACCGACAAATCATAAAGTTGTATGGGCGGTAAGCCAGCAGACTCCTCGTCGTGCCCGCAACGTGGAAAACTCCAGCCGCCTGAGTCGGCACACATTTCCAGTTTCCATCTGCCCTTGCGAATCGAAAAAGACCCATTGATCGAATGATGTACAACAGCTTCACGAATGGGTTCCTTCGCTGACCCTTCCCAGACAGGCAGATTACTCACGCTATCTTCAGCAGCGTCATCCGCTATCTTGTACTGGGTGATATCCGCCATTGTGGCCGTTAGATCGGTCAAACAGAAGGTTTGGTCACTGACACGACCGGCAGGGATGCCAGCAGGCCAACGAATCACGAAAGGAATCCGATGCCCTCCCTCAAAAATATCGGACTTCATGCCGCGAAAAACATAACTGGGTTTGTGCCCCACTGCATCGAGCGCTTCGAAGTCAGCCTTTGGGGAACAACCATTGTCGGCAGTGAAAACAACGATCGTATTCTCATCCTGCCCGCTATCTTTCAAGGCCTGTATGACGCGACCAACCACAGCATCAACATGTAGACAGAAATCGCCATATTCATTCGTGCCTGACTTCCCCTGATATTTCTCCGCTGGATAAATTGGTGTATGCGGTGCAGGCAAAGGGAAGTAGATAAAAAACGGATCATCGCTCTGCCCATAGTCCTCGATCTGCCCCACCACGCGATCCGCAAGCGTATCCAGAACGGTTTCCGGCACAAAGTCATCGGCAATCATGCCGCCGCGCATGAAAGCTTTGCCTTTGCGTCCTTCCATACGCCGCACAGGTTCCGAAGTCACACGATCATTTTCGATATACACATAGGGTGGCATATCGAGAGAAGCACTGATTCCGAAAAAAGAGTCAAATCCGTGATTGCATGGACCATCCGTAATCGGAGCCGTAAAGTCCACTTGATCCTCATCCTGATACGTCGAGGCAAGACCACCGCCCTTCAACTGCCATTCCAAGCCCAGATGCCATTTCCCGACACAAGCGGTTCGATACCCCTGCTCTTTAAGCATGGAGGCAATCGTCATGCGTCCCTTCTCCAGCACAGGCTGCGAATATCCACCCGTAACCCCTTTTTTCAGTACCGACCGCCAGTTATAGCGTCCCGTAAGCAGGCTGTAGCGCGAGGGTGTACATACCGCCGAACTCGAATGCGCATCCGTACAACGCAACCCTTCGGCGGCCATACAATCAATATGCTCCGTTCGTATTTTTGAATCCGGATTCAAACAGGAGACATCTCCATATCCCATATCATCCGCAAATATGTAGACCAAATTTGGCTTTTTCATAACCTTCCCCTTACATCGCTATAACGCTGCATCTCTGCACAAGAAACAACCTCATTTATCGTTCTTCATAGGAAACATGAATGCATACGCCCCTGAACCTATTTCCATTTCCGTCTTGTCAGTTTTTTCGCGGCATGCACACACGTCCTTCGATTGAGATACCGCCATGCCATCCTCGGAAATCTGCTCCATAGTAGCAGGAATACAGACTGTTGCTGTGGCATTGGCCGGAATGACGACCCGCAGCGTTGCCTTTGCTCCATCATGTTCCCACGCTACCGCAACTTCACCACGCACCGTCTGCACAGCCCCCTTGGCCCAAGATAGGTCAGCGGGCATGTAAGGCTGAATGATAACATGTTCAAAACCCGGTGCTTTTGGATCAGGACGAATACCCAACAAATCCCGGAAAAACCATTCATCGATTGCTGCCCCTAATGTAGTATGACACAGCGAACCCCCCTCACCCATCCAGTTTTCCGTGATGGTGGTGCGCTTGGGGTCTCGCAACATGTAACCCCAGCTCGGATAGTCTGCCGAAATGGCCCGTGTCCAGACAATATCATTTCGACCGGAATCAGCGATTGCACGGATTGCCCATTTCGTTCCCGCATATCCTGTCGTAAAGCGTCGCTGACGATGATTGACACTACTATTCAGGTACATCTCAACCGCATCGCGGTTTTCTTTATCCACCAAATCAAACGCCAAGGCCCATGCCTGCGCGCTCTGACATCCAATATCATAATATCCGCTGCCAGCATCGTAGAAACGCGCATTGTAGGCTGCTTTGATGTTTCCAGCAAGCTGACGGTATCTGGCTGCGTCGTCATGCTGTCCTAAAACACTTGCAATCTGACGCATCGTGATCACGTCTGCATAATAAAAAGCTGTTGCAATACTCAGAGGCTGGTTCTTGCGGTTACCAGAGGAACCCTCATTTGTTGCCAAATGGTCACCCCATTGCGATATTTGCAAATACCCATGCTCAGCATCCGATGGATAACGTGCATCTCCTTTACAGTGATGCCGCAACTTGGATAAAATCTCCTCTGTCGGCATGGTTTGCACCTCTCGCAAACCGGTTCGCTCCAAATAGGAAAGGTAGCGCTGCATGTTCGGGTAATGATCTTCCAGTATGCTACGATCCCCGTAATATACATACTGCCACCAAGGGATAAGAATGAAGGCCGCGCTCCAGACAAGATCTTCTTCGGGGCCTGCTTGGGGAACGATCATGCCGATCATGCCGTCCGCTTCTTGCTGGTCGCAGAAATCAGCAATCCACTTGGCATATACCCGCGGGGACCAGAAGTTGTAGAAGCACTCTTCCGCATAGCTCCAGACATCTCCGGCCCAGCCCAACCGTTCGGGACGCTGCGTATCGTCTGTGGGTACCCCCATCTGAATATTGCATTTCTGCGACTGCACCGTACAAGCATGGATCTTGTTAATCAAATCGTTCGCGCACGAAAACGATCCCGTCTCCTCCACGGCAGTCCGCACAAAACAAGCCTCCAGCGTATCAAGCGTCGGTGTTCCCGGATAACCAATCATCTCCACGTATTGGAATCCGTGATAGGTAAATCTCGGTTCATAGACTTCCGGGCCACTGCCTCGCAGAACATACTGATCGCGCTGCAAAGCAGCATTACTGCTTTTCGTATTCAACGAACCATCAGCATGCTGTGCCTCAGCAAATCGTAGGGTGATGCTATCACCAGCCTGACCACTATCGACATGCAGTCGTACCCAACCCGTTATATTCCGCCCCATGTCGTAGACATAAACGCCGGGAGACGGCTCACACATCGCGACAGGCCGGAAGCGATCCACGATTTTACCCGGTTCATGGCGCAAAGCCGTTAACACACCTCCCGGCGCCGGAACAATATGCACAGCGTCCCAAGCCGCATCGTCAAACGCTGCCGTATCCCAGCCATCCTGCTCCAATCGGCTATCATAGATTTCACCATCATAAATACAGTTATTCGTGATGGGCGACCAGGCACCTCTCCACGAAGCATCACTGACAACGGTTTCTGTTGTGCCATCAGCATACTCAATCATGAGCTGCACAATTCCACGCGGTGAACCATACCACTGCTTTTGCCAGCCCCAGTACTTCTTGTGTGCATTAAACCAACCATTACCAAGCAACAGACCCAACGCATTCTGTCCATTGTGGAGAGAATGCGTTACGTCATACGTATTATAAACGACCTGTTTGCGGAATTCCGTTCGCGGCGTCGACAACACCTCATCACCAACCTTCGTTCCATTCAGACGCAACTCACTGAGGCCTAGGCCGCACACATATACGCGGGCACGCTGAACCGGCTTCGAGATCGTAAAAGATTTGCGCAACATGGGTGCCCGATCATCGGGTTCCCGTTCTGTAATTTCAGGCGGAAGCCCACCATGCTGAAACAAGGCAGGATCGCAAAGCGGCTCGTGGGGATCGCCCATACCAATCCAATCTGCCTGCCAATCTGATGCTTCGTAGAGCGCCGTCCCAAAATAGGATGGAGCCGAAACGCCTTTGCTGACGCCGGCCTCGTCCCATATTTCCACGCACCAATAGCAGTCCGAATTACTCTGCAGAGGATCCCCACGATAAGCCACATTGACGGATTGAGCAGATTCAACTTTACCGCTGTCCCAGAGGTCCCCATGCCCAGCATCTAGCAATTTCGTCTCACTTGCCACCAGAATCCGGTAGGCACTTTGCTTCCTTGCGCGCCCTGGCAGGTCGACCGTCCAGGAGAAGCGCGGTGTACGCGTTCCGATTGCAAGCGGTTCCCTGGCATACTCAACATACATGTTCATTCTTACTCCCTTCGATTTTACGATTCAGCTCTCACATGCGCACCCTAGCTCCCATCCTATTCATCTATGCAGGAAAGCATGAACCCCTGTCTGCCCTTTAGCGGATACACGGCATCACCCCATAGGAATGTTCCCGTAACACCTTCCGGCAAGGAAACCGTAGCATGCCAACCGTTACCCTGCTTCTGCATCTCTAATGAGACCGTTCCAGCAGGATGCGGTACGCAGCTATGAAGTGTACGCAGCGACCCAGGGCTTGGCTGGATCACAACACGCTTAAAACCCGGATCGGCGGGTCGAATGCCAGCCAAACTCGCATGCATATGAAACAAAGGATGACTTCCCCATGCATGACAGTCACTTCGCGAGGGCTCCGGCATTTCCATCGGCGTCTTAAATCCCAGTCTTTCCATCTCTTTCCAGAAGTCCCATTTCTCCATAATCAAGTCGCCTCTACCAAAACGCTGAAACGTCTCCAATACATAGAATGAAAAATATACGGTCGTCCGCGACAAGTCCTCCGCCGTAATCAAAGCCTCAAAGCAAGGATCTGCCTGCTCGGGATAATCGCCACTGAGCAAAGCTAGACATTGTGCATGCTCACTGTATCGCGTGCGTTCCGGATCATCCGCAAACATGCCACGCTCCGCACACCAAAACGTTGCCAGAATCGCCTGCGATAAACGGTCGGCCCAGCCACGATTATAGGCGGCAAGATGCTCTTCTCCAAAATGCTCTTCCAAATCGATAGCGGCATGCAATGCATTGAGAAATAGCAGATTCACAACGGAATGAACGCTGGCATTGGGCCCCGGGGAATTCACGGCATGCAATCCTGGCACCCAGTCCACGAAACTCCAACCCGGTAAAGGCGGTAACAAATCATGCTCACCCTGATGCGCTTTGAATTCTTCCAGCAGACAACGCATCCCCTTCATCCGATCCTTGACAAAGGCCGGTTCATTTCGCCACCAGGCATGATCACGCAGCATCAGTACCCATATCATGGCAAATGTGCAACTTAACTGGAATGGTCTGCTTGGATATCGTTCCAACACGTAACCCGTTTCGCGCCGCGACCAGTCAAAAAGCTCGATACCCCTTTGATTCAAACGATCCTCGGCACTCATGACATAGGACGTCAACATCTGCAACCGGGTATCTCCCACATACATAAGTTGCTCATAATACGGACAATCCATGTAGGTCTCGTGGGCACACATTTGAATGCCACGCACGCAAATAGCAATAATCCCCGCAACCGCATCATCATCGCAAGCAAAAGCGCTTTCATTCTCAAGCGGCATCCTCGTTTCAAGTAGCCGTAATCGCTTCAGCGTAATGGGTTCATCGGCTGCTTCCACAATGATTCGAATATAGCGCCCCGCACGCCACCAGAAAGAATGCAAGGTGCGATGCAGGCCATCCAGCAAAAACGTATCCCCATTGCCAAGGAAATATTTACCCGCGATCTCGTTACGATTCCCTTTCAAGCGTGCATCCGTACCATCGACATCCGCGAGATGCTCATAACAAGATTCGGCCCACTCGATGTTTACAAGCGCCCCAGCTCCCCCTATCGTCGTGAGTTCCGGATAAGCGCAATGATATTGTTCCAAATCCCATAACACCGTCACCCGGGACTGCGCCGGCACCGTGACAGACGCTTTGCCATCAACAAAATCCTGCCAGGTAGGATCCGGCACAGGGTCATCTGCCGGCAGTTTCGCTTCTGGTGCAACATCTTCCACCAATCGAATCCTGCCTCCTCCAACGGGACGCCGAACTTGTTCAGGCATGCGGCTGGGATACAGACGCCACCCCTCTAATATACGTCCCCCACCGGATTGGGCTCCTGCAGCCTGCAAGACCACCGCATCGACAGCCTCTGGCGGATTGCAATAGGCAGCCGCATCCAGAATGTAGTTGGGCCCGACAACAAAAAAACCTTTTACGGGGGCTCGTTCCGTACGAACACCCTGTAGCCGGACGACCTTCCAAGGGGCCGTTCCCGTATTCAGGTCAACCAGCGCATGTTCAGCATAGAGCACAAACCCTGGACGTATGCCCGTTTGTGCCAATGGAAAGTCTTTGTGCAAAAAATAAACATCTGCAGAGAGACGATGTGTTCCCGGCGCAAGCGCTAAGCGGTAAGAGTGAAAACTCCAATGTGCAAGATCGCTCCGGTCCGGTCCCATCCCGATATAGTCAGCATCACAGGTCAATACAAAACGATTGTCGGCACTGACATGCAGTTCAATCGTAGCGGCCACAGATAGCTCGAAATCCAGAAAATACCGACAAAAACTATCTTCCTCCGGATGTATGTCCGGATGTGCAATCCATGATCCGTGATGGATGGGATAATGGCGGCGTATATTCGTATCTGCAGGCAATGCTGCAGGCTGTAACGCAAACCGTTCAGCTTCCATATCTAACTCTCCGCATGAAAAGCTATCCCGATTCCATTATGACTCGTAGGTATCCACAAGACTGCGCACAATCAGATTCTTGCGAAACTCCGGTAACGTCATCTTGCGTGACGGTTGCACAGATAGATCGACAGGCTTGCCTGGACAAATATGCACGAAATTATCCGAGCACCGAAGATCTGCATGCGCACATTCCAGCCATGCCCAAAGTGCAGGCCGTCTGGACTGCATGGTGACAACAAATGAGCCATCATCCCCCGCCTTCACATTCGCAAGCAACCCCGGATTATCGGCCAATGATAGATGCTTCGGACGCGCAAAAAGAACCAGATTCCGCTGCGGTTGCCGATCAGGCATTTCCAGCTCCAACCATACAAGTAGGTCACGTGCCCCGTAGAGTTTTAGATATTTTTGCAGTTTCAAGGTTGTGATTCGACGATTCCCGTTTTTAGGCGTGCGAATGGCCTTGGTACCCGCAAGCAAGGTTTTCCCTGCCGTATCAGTCACCTGCCAACGAACCGTAGCTGCTGCCGATTTCTGCAAATCACTTGTTACGTGCAATTCGACCGTGCCAGCCTTCTTGTCTTCGAGTCCGCTTAACAAAACCGGCGCAAAGAAATTACGTGCCATGTAATGAAGGGCTTTCCAACGGCCATGATAGTCGATAGACGCCCAGCTCGCCACCGGCCAGACATCATTCAATTGCCAGTAAAGCGTGCCCATTCCACGCGGCATGCTACGTCGCCAATGCTCACACGCATACTTGATCGCCATGCCTTGGAGAATCTGCGATGTCCAAAGCGTCATTTCAAACGAGCAAGGCAGCCGGAACCAATCGAGCATATATTGCATAATCGTTGTATTCCCGATACCGGAACGCTGGTGATGCTCCATTACGGGCGATGTAATGTTACGATCGCCCTTCTGCGTATATCCATATACCGTGCGCGGTTCGGGGAACGACTGGAAACCAAACTCACTATTAAACCGGTGCGTACAAGTGCGATACCATTCGAAGGGCTTCCTGCCATGCCATACCCCCCACAAGTGGGCATCGCCACAGGTCGGGTTGTCGTAATCAGCCCTGTCACCTAACGGTGAGTGCGGACTACTGGGCCAGTAATCCTGATCAGGTGCCAGCTGACGTACAACACGCGGTAGAATCACATCAAAGAGTCTCTTGTAATCCTTCCATTGCATGAAGATCTTGGGATTCTTACCCACGCCCTGCTGCTCTAATTCGTTATTGCCGCACCAGAGCGCTATGCAGGCATGATGCCGAAGCCGCTTTACATTATCGCGTGCTTCCATGTCGACATTCTCAAGAAATGCCTTGTCCCACACCGGGTATCCCATACAGGCAAACATGAAGTCCTGCCAAACACATAAGCCGAGTTCATCACAAAGGTCATAAAAGACATCATTCTCGTAAATACCACCGCCCCACACACGAATCATGTTCATGTTGGCATGCGCTGCATCTTCTAACAATCTGCGATAGACATCATCTGGACGTCTCCCCGGCAAAGCGTCTGCCGGAATCCAATTGGCGCCTTTCGCAAAAAAGGGCACGCCATTCACAACAAACTGGAATGATTCCCCCCATTCATCGGTATGGCGATCCAGACGCAAGGTGCGCAATCCAATGCGCTTGGTATCTGTATCGACCACGTTGCCTTGCTCATCAAGCAACTCGACCAAGACTTTATACAGCGGTTGTTCTCCCATCCCATTCGGCCACCATAGCTGGGGGTTTGGAATCTCGCATGTGTGCTTTGTTTTCCCGCCTCGAACAATGCTTTCGCTCTCAGCCACCGTTTTGCCATCGAGGATAACCGATAAACGCGAATGAAGATTTGCGCTTTCAAAGACTTCTACCGCACAGGAAGCATCCAGTGTAACCCGCCCCTCTGCATGTCGCTGTCGTATTTCGAAATCTGTAAGGCATCCCCCTGCATAACCAACGAGTCGAATGGATCGCCAAATTCCTGCCGTGACAACAACGGGCCCCCAATCCCAACCGAAATTACACCCCTCTTTACGAATCCAACCGGGGTAGGCATCGGGATGGCCCTCGCTCACACGCATACGAATCGGCTTTTCCACATGCCGCTCGCGCGTGTAAGGATTGGCAGGAGAAAACCTGATCTGCAGTTTATTGCGCCCCGGCTTGAGCAGGGACTTCACATCAAAGGCATAACGCCGATGCATGTTATCGGTTGTCGCGACCTCTTTGCCGTTCAGATAAATCGTTGCCAAGGTATCAAGTCCATCACATTGCAGGAAAATACGTTCGTCCCCAAGCAATCGCTCGGTCAATTGAAACTCTTTCGTGTATTGCCACGTGGCCTCTCCAACCCATTGCACGGCCAGCTCATTTTCCCGATCGAAGGGATCCACTATGCGTTTGGCCACAAACAAATCATGCAGAACTTCACCCGGTACGCGCCCCGGTATTGCCTTAGCTTTAGATATGTCTGATGGTGCTCCCGATACAGCCCGAAACGTCCAACTCCCGTCTAACGACAAAACATTCATGCGATTATCCCTCCCGTTATTCCCAAAAAACGCATGCTACCCTATCAACCAGCGTATACCAGCATAATTATCCCATGATGGCATTCACGCGGCAGCAGGAGCAGCCGTAGCATATGGCCAGATAGTGGCGGGTGTATGCGGCTTTTCTGTCATGAAAAATCGTAGCCCGCCCTTGCGCTCCGGGCAATTCCAAAGCGGTCCCGCCCTCTTGCAGAGTCGGGAATCGAGCGATAGCGACCTCACCGCTTTGGGCGGAGCGCTGCGAAGCCTGCGGGGACGCGTTGGTCGCCCGCTCTCCTCATCACTTTCCAACATTATCCTATTAAACGGTACATTACTATCGGTCGAATCCTATATACCAGCATCAGTTGTCGTCGAGGTAGATTCGCAGGCGGAAAAAGCGGACTGCCTCTTCCATCGGAATGCGGTAGATGACCTCATCGAAGACCGTGCCCGTGTTAATTATTTCGTTCGGCACGAGGCCCGAATCCTGCCATTCGCCCAACACCAGACTGTCGCGCGATTGCAGCAGGTACACGATCCGCGCATCGTTGTTGCGCATTCGATAGCTGTAGACCAGCAGACCGTCTTCGACACCGGCTGCGGGCTCCCGGTTGTCGAGCGCATATTCGTACAGGTCGTCGATCGGTGGCGATTCGTCGCGGTACGTCGCCGTCACCTCGACCGCGGCAGCCGGCATCGTCAGGGTCGTCGAGACGCTGTTCACGTCTTCGATCCCCGCCGTGTCACCCGTCCAGGCGTCGAACACCTGGCCTTCTGTAGCTGCGTCGGCTACGATCGCGACCTCGGTGCCGGCCATGTATAGACCGCTGCCGCTGCCGCTGTTGACCGTCAGCGCATGGAGCGTGAAATGCGCGTCAGGCGCATCCAGCGTGATGGCGACGTCATCCACGAAGGCTCCCTTGCCCTCGACCCCGAACGCACTGTACGCAGCCGTCCCGGTTGTGTGGAAGTCGAACGGACCGGCATGCACGCCGTCGACGAAAAGCCGCCAGGTGCCGGTGTCGTAGTCGCTGAAGATGGTGATGCGCACCCAGTCATCTTCCGGCACCGTCAAACCGCTCGCCTTGATCGCGGCACCGTCGTACACCATCACCTCCAGATCGGTGCTAACGAAGATGCCGACGGTGTCGCCAGCGGAAAGCTGCGGCGCATCATCGACCTCGGCCATAGGCTGCGGCCGAATCCGTAAATCGGTCCAAACCTGCATGCTTCCATCGTTAAAGGTGCGACGCATGAAGCCTTCGTCCTCGGTGATGGAGGCGGCCAGGCCGCTCTCGCCGTACGTCACGTCCGACTGCACTTGCGTTCCCTCGGCAACCCAGCCGAACTGGCCATGCAGATTCCCCCGTTCACGGTCCTCGAAGTCGTCGCGAAACGGTACCGTGAACCAATCGTCCTCATCGGCCTCGATCGTGTAGGTGAAGGTCGTGTCCGCACCCGCCAGACCGTTGGTGATTTCGCCCAGCTCGAAGACGACCGTCAGGTCCGCCTTGGCCTCGTCGTCGTCGATTACCTCGAACGTGAACTGCCGGCTGGTCTGACCCGGCTCGAACACCAGCGATCCTGGGCTGTAGACGAAGTCTACGCCGGGCGTGGCTGTCCCGCCGGGTGTAGCCAAGCGGTGTTCGACGGTGACCGTATCCGTGTGTTCGGCCGACAGCGTCACGGTAACGCTCACCGGCGAAGTGCTCTCCGGTCCCGCGCCCGACACCGGCGCAAAGTTCACCACCGATGGAATGGTGGCGGAGGACTCAGGAGACCAGCCCGTCTCGTTGCCCACCGCGTCGCGGGCCTTGACCCGGAAGCTGTAGGGCACGCCCGAGGCCAGCCCCGTGTCCGTCCAGACAGTCGCGGAAATCCATCCGGAGCTGGTCTCCGCGGTGACGTTCTCGAAAAGGTAGCTGACCGGCTCACTGAACGCATCGGTGGCGGTTGTGGCCGTCATCGTGATCGACTGATAGTCAAGCACATGCGGTGCAACCGCGAAGTACATCGGATCGGGCGTGGGCGGATCGGCATCCACCACCTCGAGCGTGCCGTCCTCGTACTGGATGTCGTAGTTTTCCGGGTCGAACGTCCCGCCGGTGGCGGCGCTCGGCGTAATCGGGTAGTCGCCGGGCACGGCCTCCGCGGCGGCACCGGCCGAATGCAGCGTCACCGACCCGATCGTCTCGCCCTCGATCAGCCCCTCGGCGGAAAACGCCGTGCTGCCGGGGCCAAGTTCAAGCGCGACGCCGTAGTCCTTCTGGTGGTCCGTCGCCGCCACCGTCAGGGGCGCGGACAAGATGGTGGCGCTCAGCCCCTCGGGCTGGGTCAGCGTATAATTGCCCGCCTGCGCGCCGGCGAGCGTCGTGCTGGAGGTAACGGACTTGCCGACACCAACATCCGCGGTGTCGAAGCTGCCGCTCAGGCTAACGCTCACGGCATCCCCCTCCAGCACGCCGGAGAGCGTCCCGCCCTCCAGCGTGGCCGCCGTCGTGCCGTCGTAGATCTTGTCGACCGCCTCGACGCCGGATAGCGACACCGGCTTGGCGGTCACCGTCAGAACCACCGGATCGGAGGAGCTGCTGGCGAAGGTCTCGTCGCCACCATAGAAGGCGACCACCGAGAGGCTGCCCACCGGGAGCTTGCTGGTTTCGAACGTCGCCGTCCCATCGACGAGTTCCGCGCCACCCAGCACGGTCGCGCCGTCAAGGAAGCTCACCATGCCGGTGGCGGGGCCGTCGCCGCCGCTCACCGAGACCGCGGCCGTGAAGGTGGTCGGTGTGCCGTACACAATGCTGCCGGACTGCGAGCAGTCGATCGTCACGACCACATCCCCTTCCCCGGTCACCGGCATCAGGGTGAAGTCCCTGATGGTGATACCCTTGCCCTCCGTACGCCTGAAAACGAGGGTGTTCGTACCTTCGCTGAGTTCAATCTCGATCGGTTCGCTTTTACCCCACAGGCCCATCGTGTAGGGCAGGGGCATCTCGACATCCGGTGCATCATTGACCGTAACCGCCAGCGCCGAGGGCCATGACGGATCCTCCGCATGCGATCCGACGGTGGCGGCGCGGGCATGGAGGGCGTAGCTGCGGCTTACCGGAACCTCGATGGTGTAGGAGAACTGCTTGCCCCCGCTGTAACGGCCGTAGTGGAGCTGCGCACCGCCCAGGTTGCTTTCCATCAACCGCAGCGCAACGTGCTCACGCACTTCACCGCCCCATGCCACATTGTCTTCCGGGAGCTGGGCCGCAGCGGCAGGGATCGTGATCACGCCGTCAGGATCCACGACCACTTCTCGATCGGCTTCGGGCACCTCGTAGTGCGGATAATCGATGTAACCGCGTAATTGGCTCGCCCAATTAAAAACCTCCCCCGCTGCTTCCGCCTGATCCTTCAGATCCTCGATGACTTCGTATTGCCGGATGAGGGAAAGCGCATGCCAAGGGCCCATCGTCTCGCACATTGTCGGGCTGCTACCTGCTCCACCCCTTCCGTAAAGGCCGATGTTCCAGGCTTCCCCCATCAGAGCGCCGATCCATTGCGCGCGTTCGACCTGTGGGAAGCCTTCCGCGCTCTTGCGGGCGTCGGTCATGGCCAGGAAATTACGGTTGTGAGTGCGCTCGCCGTAGATGGTCATCCACGCTCTGCCCCCCCAACTGCCGCCCAGACGGGTCTGCCAGCCATTCGACGTCCAGTACGCCATGCTGGCATGGCCCGGCTCGGGGCGCCGGATGGCGGGAATGCCGAACGACCGCATAATAAAGCGTCCGAAAGCGGCGCGCCGGCCGCATTGCCCGCCATTGGCGAGGATGTTCTGGTAGCGATTCAGGTCATCGCGGTCGCGATCAAGCTGGGTGCTGCCGTAAAAGATCTCCGTATTCACCGAAACGACATAGCGCCCGTCTTCAAGATCGCGCTCGATGAGATCGGGCCGGTAGGTGCGCAGCATCTCGCGCCCCCAGGCGAGGATCTCATCCGGAACATCCATGTTGATCGCATAGGTGAGATCCCAGGTGCTGAGTTCCTCGAACGCAGGATCCAACTCCCCGTTGAGGAACCATTGCTCATAGCTGAGGTAGCGTTGTACGGGGTCCACAAAATCAGGCGCCCCCGGATCCGCAAAGACGAGGCTCACGGCGACGGCCATTCGCTGGAAAACGCCTTCACTCGCCCTGGGGCTGGCCTGCTGGATGGCGTCGTAAATCTCCATGGCCACGCCATACTGCCCCCCTCTGGCGCCATACGGGGAGACCATCTGAACCATCAGATCCGTGTCGGAAAAGAGCTGCATCAGGAGATCTGCGTGCCCGGGGCTCTGCTCGGCAAACTGATTGAGAGCGGCAGGCGTCGCATCGGATAGGATCTTGTATGCGGCCAGGTTGTGGTCGAGCTGACTGGAGGCGAGCAGGTCCCTGAGCTGCAATGCATCAAGCCTTTGGCCGACATCGGCCAATGTCTCCCGATAGTCATTGGGCGATTCAAGCGTCGCCACGCGCAAGGCTTCGGCCGCCTCGAGAACAGCGAACTCTTGGTATAAGTCGATGGCAGGCACACTCCACGTAATGTGATCTTCCAACAGCGCGAGCATGTCGGCGAAGTCATCGGAGCCGTTCCAGGTGACTTTCGAGACCGGTGTCGTGAAACGCGCCGTGTCCGACCAGCCGGCGCCCGCGGGATTCGTGGCGTACACGCGGACATGGTGTGTCTGCCCGGCAGCGAGGCCTGTGAGGGTCGTCGTAAAGACGTCGCCCGGCAGAATGGTGCCGATGCTCACGACATGGTCCCATGCATCGATGCCGTCGGCAGGATCGGGCGCGCTCGCACCCCAGACCACGTACGCCTCGGCGGTGCCGCCCACCGTCATCTGGCCCTGCAGCCTTGCCGTGAACGGCCCCACATTCGTTACGCCGGGATTGGCCAGAACGGGCGTGAGGACCGTCGACACCGTTTCAAAACGGGCGGTTGGCGACCAGATCTCGTCATTCGTAACAGCATCCACGGCATGGAACGTGTAGTAGTATGGGGTATCGGCAGAAAGGCCGGCGGCCGCTGCGGTCAACGGCTCGCGCACGGCATCCGTAAAGAGGCCAACCACGACGCTCTCCTTTGTGGCATCGGCTTCCCACGCGGCAGCATTCGCATTGTTGGCCGTGCTCCAGTACAGCGTGACCTCCACGGTCCTGTCCGCGGCGTTGAGGGTTGCGTGCAAGTCCGCGGCGACATCGAGAATGTCCGTTGCGCGGAGACCGTAAAACCCCTCTTCAACATAGCGCACGATCACAATGCCGGAACCGCCGTCGGATCCAGGCTGGGAGTTGTTGCCACCGCCGCCGCCGGATCCTGTGTGGGCGCCGCCGGGTGTTGATGCGGTGTCGTTGTTGGCGCCATTGCCGCCAATGCCGGAACCGCCGAGCCCCATGGCGGCATCGGCACGGCCGCCGCCGCCGCCACCGGCTGCAAACCAGGAGGGCGTGCCGGCGATGTCAAACTGCATCCCCGCGCCACCGTCGGAACCGGCATCACCAGCAAGGTCGACCCCGGGCCCACCGGCGCCGCCACCACCACTGCCACCGCCACCGGTGGCGCCCCCACCGCCCGCATGACCGAACCCACCGGATGTGGACAACGGCTGGTACGCTTGACCCGGTGCGTTGTTGCGTCTCCCACTGCCGGAACCACCATGGTTGCCACCAGCATCGGCCCCCGGCCCGCCGCCACCGCCGAGCGCTCTAATCGTGCCGAAATACGAGCTGGCGCCATCTCCGCCCCGGGCCGACTGATCGACGCCCGCTTCACCACCACCCGCGCCCCCACGGCCAACGATCACGGATACCGGACCGGATACGCTCAAATTGGTGAAGACCAGACCGCCGGCGCCGCCGGCGCCGGCACCCGCCGAGCTAAGGCCCTGGCTGCTGCCACCACCACCGCCACCACCGACGACCAGCACCTCGACATCCAGCTCTGCCGGGGGATAAAACACGTCGTCTTCCGTGAAGATGTGCGCCACGTACCTGGTGCCATCGGACGTGTAGGTGACAACCGGCGCAAAGGTAGTGCTGAAGGTCCAAGCGTCACTGCCACTCTTTCCGGCCCAGGCATTGCCGGAGAGATCCGTGAAGACGCCGACCGGAGCATTCACGTAGTAGGCGGTGCTGTTGGCAAGAGGCTCGCTCAACGTGAGGGTCACATGGGACCCGCTGATGGCGGCCGTGGCAACGTCGATGGTCTCCACGACCGAATCGTCCGACATGCAATGCACGGTGATGTTGCCGCTGCCCGCCATGACGTTTTCATCGAAGTCGATTTCAAGGTCAATGTCCGGCTGTATGTTGATGGCACCATTCCAGGGCCAAAGCGTGATGTCCTCCGGTGGCGTGCCATCGGTGGTGAAGCGCCAGGCCGTCGGGTCGGAAATGCCAACAAACGGTGTCCCATCGTCGACCGATTCGATGGCCGTCGCATCGATCAACACATAAAACGTTGTCCCGACCTCCAAGGCCGCGGTCGGATCGATGGTCACGGTGCCGAGATCAAAACTGAGCCGACCCGAGGTCTCCACGTCGAAGGACTCCACCAGCGTGTCGTCGGATGTGTACAGCGCGATGTTGCCGGTGCCTGCTTGCACCAGCCTGTCGAAGGTGAGGCTGAGGTCATTGAAAACGATGACATCCTCGGCGTTGTTTTTGGGCGCGGTCATCATCAGCAAAGGAGCAGCGGGCGGGTTGATCAAACTGTCAACGGCATTGAGCCAGACCGTTTGCCCCAGCGCGGTCAGATGCATGCTGTCATCGTCGCCGCCGGTTCGAACTCCTGCAAAATACAACCGCGCACCGCCGCCAGCGGTAATCGCACCGGGCGCCCAACGCGCAATATACATGGCGCTGCGGTCTTCCTCGCCGGCAAGAATGAGGCCGCCATGCTGAATATTTCCATTGGCTCCCCGAACGCTCGTGAAGATGTTTTGCTCCAGTGGCAGCGTGACACCCGTCCATATCGGATCCGCGGGGAAGAACACCGGTGGCCGCTGATCAAATTTGTTTTGCGGATTCCCCGAGGTCAACCCCCAGTTGTTCAGGGGATAGTTCGCCATCGTCAGGAGTGGCACCGAAAGGGCGTTCCACGTCGCGGCATCACCAGCGTTAACGGACCCGTGAGTGTTGTCGAAGATGACAAGATCTGCCGCATTCAGCTCGTCAACTTCTGACGCCGTCGGCGTCAGGCCGCCAGTAAAAGCCGTGACGTTGTACCCGGCAATGATCAGGATCGACCACCAATCCGTCGGAACAACGTCGCGGTCCCTGGTCACCCAGACAATCGTATATTGGTCATTCTCTGTCGTGTTGGTGGTAAAGCGCCAGGCCATCGGGTCGGAAATACCGGCAAAAGGACTGCCATCGCCGACCGACTCGATGGCCGTCGCATCGATCAACACATAATAGGTTGTATCGAACGGCAGAGGAGCGGTCGGGGTGATGGTTACGGTGACGAGACCAAAAGTGACACGCTCCGATGTCTCCACGTCGAAGGACTCCACCAGCGTGTCGTCGGATGTATACAGCGAGATGTTGCCGGTGCCTGCTTGCACCTGCCTATCGAAGGTGAGGCGAAGGTCGGGGAGAACGATGACATCCTCGGCGTTGTGTTCGGGCTCCGTCACCAGCAGCACAGGAGCGGCGGGCGGGTTGATCAAACTGTCAATGGCATTGAGCCAGACCGTTTGCCCCAATGCGGTCAGGTGCATGCTGTCATTGTCGCCGCCGGTTCGAGTTCCTGAAAAATACAACCGCGCGCCGCCGCCGTCGGTAATCGCACCCCAGCGCGCAATATACATGGCACTGCGGTCTTCCTCGCCGGCAAGGATCACGCCGTCATGCTGAATATTGGCACTTGCACCCCGGACGCTCGTGAAGATGTCTTCCTCCAGTGGCAGCGTGACACCCGTCCACGTCAGATCGTCGGGGAAGAACACCGGTGGCCGCTGATCAAATTTGTTGGGCGGACTCCCCGAGGTCAAATGCCAGTTGTTCAGGGGATAGTTCGCCATGGTCAGGAGTGGAACGGAAAGGGCGTTCCACGTATCGCGATCACCTGCGTCAACGGACCCGTGGCTATTGTCGAAGATGACCAGATCTGCCGCATTCAGCTCGTCAACTTCAGATTCTGTCGGCGTCAGGCCGCCAGTAAAGTGCGTGACGTTATACCCGGCATTGGTCAGTATCGGCAGCCAATCCGCCGGGACAGCGTCGCGGTCTCTGGTCACCCAGACAATCGTAGCCTCTTCATTCTCCGTCGTGTGGGTAGTGTCCGCGTGCGCGGCGGTTGAGCTGAAGATCAGGCCTGCAACAGTGACGGCGGCCAGGACACTTTTCGTGTAGCAGTTATTTTTCATGGGGTTCGCTAGTGCTTTGGTTGAGAGATTCATGGCGTGCATACTCATAAGGGGGTTCCTTCACTCCTGATCCACCGACTAATAACAATCTTACCACGAGCGCACGAAACAAACCTACTGTTTATTTCGGCCAAACAATATAACCATGTTGAACTGCCCGGTGACACGCTTCTCCGCTATTGATGTACCCGCCACCGTCTCCCGCATGAAATGCTCATGATTAGAGACCACTATAGCCGAACCAACTGAAAATTCACGATTGCATAAACGCGCCAAATCCATTGCGTATTCACGCCACAAGCCAATAAAAATACTGCTCATTAAGGACACTTGATCGGCACAAGATCATGCAGAGAGCTACCCAGTAACTTCATCGCTAAAGTCGGGAAAGTATCTGGGTATGAGAGTTGGGGAGTATGTGGGAAAATGGTTCCCTCTCAGACACGCACGCACCTTGTCTCGCACCTTGTCTCGCACCTTGTCTCGCACCTTGTCTCGCACCTTGTCTCGCACATTGTCTTGCACCTTGTCTCGCACATTGTCTCGCACTTCGTCTAGCTGAACATGGTGCGAGACAAGGTGCGAGACAAAGGTAGTTCCGTTCTCCCACGCACTCACCCACACAAGTTTCACATCCGCATCAGCTTGGCCGCCCAAGTGCCTTACTAACTTGAAGCGGTATGCTGGGAGTTGGGGGACTCAGCCTTCGCCCTATGGGATACGGCGGGCAAGATCATGCATATTGTAACTTGGGTTTGTTGCTGTGCGATCCTTTTTGGAGCAACTGCGTTACAGGCGAGCGAAGAGACCTCACCGCTTTTTGGGGGGAGCATCCGCCTTCGTCCCGACTCGATGCGAGGCCGCGGGGGGCACGGGATTACGGCGTGACATGAAGCGATGGGGCCAGCGCACCCACATACCCACACACCCACGCACGCACCCACACACTTTCCCGCGTTTAGCGGTGAAGTCGCCACATGAAACCGCCGCACCCACGATCATCGTGGGCACGGCGTCTCAGAATACGGACTAAGAAAAACCTAGCG
>PXBF01000196.1 GCA_003567005.1 PVC group bacterium | reverse complement strand
GTTTTAGAAGAATTAGGAAACCAACACCCTCAAATTCCCACCCTTTACGCCTATTTCTGTCAAGATAATCAATATTACTTGGTACAGGAATATATTGAGGGGAAAAACCTTACTCAAATGGCTATATTGTCCCCTCAGTATTGTTTGAGTATATTGTTATCCCTTTTAGAAACCCTTAAATATGTCCATCACAAAAATATCATTCACCGAGATATAAAACCCGAGAACATTATCATACGAGAATCAGATGGGCTTCCTGTATTAATAGATTTTGGTGCAGTCAAAGAAACCATGGGTAGTCTTAATACTTCATCAGGTTCCACAGTCTCCTCGGTGATTGTTGGTTCAACTGGATTTATGGCACCCGAACAAAGCACAGGAAGAACTGTTTTTAGTACGGACTTATTTGCTTTAGGGTTAACCATAATATATAGTTTAACGGGCAAATATCCCATTGAACTTCCTAGTAATAATTTGACAGGGGAGTTAGAATGGCAAAGTTTAGTTACAAATCTTGATCCTTCCCTCGCAAGGGTTTTAAATAAGGCGATAAAGATGGATCTTCCTAGTCGCTATCTCACGGCAGAAGCCATGTTAAAAGACTTACAAACAAAGAAAAATCTCCCCCCGACAACAGTCTCTTTACAGAAAGATACTAGTTCTTCAACATCACTAACTCCTAGACAGATTGTAAGTTCCTCCTCTTCTGTAACAGGTGCGATTTCTTCATCGTCAGGAGTTCAAAATTTTACAGATGATTTTCGGAATAAGAATGATAAATCATCATCAAATATTATTGTTATTTTGTTAGTATTATTAGTAGCCTTATTTGCATCTCTTTTAGGGTTTTTAATTATTCAAAATATGAATCAAACTCAACAACAGTTAGCACAGGCCCAAAGAGAAAAACAAGAAACCGAAGCAAGATTACAACAAGAACAAACAAGAGGATTAGAAGAAGAGAATAAACGGGAAGAAGCTCAAAAATTGAGATTAGAATTAGAAGAAGAATTTCGCCAAGAGGAATTAAGGAGGAAAGCAGAAATTCGGGAGAATAATACAAACACTATTCATACCACCAGTCCAAGTAATAATAGCAATGTTATTACTAATGCAGTGGTGACAGGAAGATCAGGCCGTAAAAACATTCGATCTGGTCCTGGTACGGTTTATTCTATTGTTGGGACTGTATATACTGGAGATGCTATTAATGTCATGGGTAGCGATCTTGATAGAGGTGGATATTTATGGTATAGAGTTTCTCATCCTGCATCAGGTACAACAGGTTGGATCGCCGCACAGTTGGTGAATTATTGATATAACTAAAAACAAAAATTGTATTAATTTTAATTATGAATAATATCTTGAAATCGATTAAGTCTTTAGTATTTAATTCTAATTTTTTTATTTTCCTAGTATCTTTTACTGCCGTAGCTACGATCGCACTTTGGTATTCTACACAACAAACACAATTATCTTCAACTGCTGAAAATTTAGGAACAGAAAAAAAACCAAATACTTCTAATTCTCAGAATGATAATATGAATCAGATTTCTCCTGAATCAATGAAAGAAGAAAAAGTTGACCATCAAGAGAGTTCACATCAAGAAACGATAGAAAATAGTGAAAATTATTCTGCAATAATCCAAAATTCACCACAAAATCAAAAAGATGTCAATAGTCTTCTACTGAAAAATACTCGTTATGGACATTTCCAATTTGCAGAAGTTCCTAGAGAAAGATTAATGAATATGGGAAAATATTATCACCGCACTGAATATTTAGACAAAGAAGCGGGAATAGCGTTTCAAAGAATGAAACACGATGCCCAATCTCAGGGAGTTAAATTGGTATTAATTTCAGGCTTTCGATCAATTGCCTCTCAGCGGGAATTATTCACAAAACAAATACAAAGAAGGGGGAGTGAGCGAGCCGCCGCTAAATTAAGTGCTCCTCCCGGACATAGTGAACATCATACAGGCTATGCGATAGATATTGGAGATGGAACAAAACCACAATTCGATTTAAAATATGATTTTGAGTATACTCAAGCCTATCAGTGGTTAAATGCCAAAGCTGGAAACTACGGATTTGAATTGTCTTTCCCCCGTAATAATCCTCAAGGAGTTAGTTTTGAACCTTGGCATTGGCGTTATATTGGTTCTGAAAGAGCTAGTGGTATTTTTGCACAAACAAGAAGTTTGCAGTAATTATAAATATTATTAAGTAAAATTGACAAAAAACAACTCTGACAAGTACAAGTAATGGATGTAACCCTGTGCGATCGCTACCGAATTCTTAACCCTCTTGCTTCATGGGGATTTGGTGAAACCTTTTTGGCCATAGATTTACACAGCCCTACTCAACGAAAAGTTGTGGTCAAAGCCCTTAAATCGGTTAGTGAGAGTACTAACTCAGAAATCATCGAAAAATTGTTTCTCAAAGAAGCTCAAGTTTTAGAAGAATTAGGAAACCAACACCCTCAAATTCCCACCCTTTACGCCTATTTCTGTCAAGATAAT
>PXBF01000107.1 GCA_003567005.1 PVC group bacterium | reverse complement strand
TGACCCCTGCCAAACGCCCTGGTAATAGACCATGCGGCACGCTCGGGGGAGTTATAGGCAAGCAAATTCGCCCGCGGCGGTTACGCACCAGTTTCGCCACGGCAGATGAAATGTCCCTGGGGCCGCAGCCAACAGCCGCACCCGATACTCGACACACTACACCATCTATGCTAGGCTGGAAGCTTGATGATAAAAGACCCGATATCAAAGGAGACCTATCAATTATGAAGCGTGCCATGATCCTGCTGTTTTGTCTTGTGATACTCACAAATGTTGGGGCCCAGTCGCATTACCCGCACGAATCATGGGAAGACAAACCAGACCCGTTGGCAAGCGACCTGGCAGAAGTTGGTGGAGATTTTATCAGTTTCGCAGGTCAATATCCATCCAGTTTCAACTACTACTTGGCCAATAACACCTTCAGTCGCGAATTGTTCGGCATGCTATACGAAACGTTGCTGGACCTGGATCCATTCACACTGGAATACATCCCGGGGCTGGCAGAATCCTGGACCATCTCTGAAGACAAAAGTACGTTCACATTCACCCTCGACGAAAATGCCCGCTGGAGTGATGGCAAACCGATTACGGCTGCAGATGTGCGTTGGACCTTCGATGCCATCATGGACCCCTCTAACTTGACCGGACCCCATAAAGTTTCACTCGAGCGCTTTGAACCACCAGAGATCCTGGATGAGCGCACGATCTCCTTCTCGGCTAACTCGGTGCATTGGCAAAACCTCGGGGCTGCCGGTGGCTTTATGGTTCTCCCGAAACATGTCTACGCCGAAGAAGACTTCAACCGCCTTAATTTTCGTTTTCCCGTCGTATCCGGGCCCTATACACTCGGACGAATTCAAGAAGGCACCTCCGTTCAGCTGGATCGACGCGACAACTGGTGGCGGCGCCAACAAAAACGTACCCAACAGCTCTATAATTTCGAAACATTGACATATCGATTCTTCGCCGAACGAGAAAATGCCTTTGATGCCTTCGAGCAAGCACAACTCGATATGTTTCCCGTCTTTACAGCACGCGTATGGTCACAAGAAACGCAAGGAAGACGCTATTTGAATAATTGGATCGTGCGCCAGGAAGTCCGCAACCACCAGCCGGTTGGTTTTCAAGGATTTGCCATGAATCTCCGACGCGCACCTTTTGACGACATCCGCGTTCGGAAAGCCATGGCACACTTGCTGAATCGGGAACGCATGAACCGCACCCTGATGCATAACATGTACTTCCTGCATACATCCTATTTTGAAGACTTGTATTTCGATGGAACAACAAATAAGAACCCCGTGTTTGATTTCGATGTAGCCAGAGCACGCACGCTGCTTGCAGAAGCAGGCTGGGAACCCAACCCGCAAACCGGAAGATTGGAAAAAGACGGAAGGATGTTCTCCTTTACATTCTTAACACGTGATCCCACGGCTGATCGATTCTTACAGATTTTCAATGAAGACCTCGTGCGTGTAGGCATTACCATGGACATTGAGCGCCAGGACTGGGCAGAATGGAGCCGCTCCATGAACCGCTTTGACTATGATATGACTTGGGCTGCCTGGAGTGCCGGCGTCTTTAAAAACCCGGAATCCATGTGGCATAGCGACGAGGCGGATCGTACCGGAGGAAACAATATCACGGGGTTCCGACATGATAAAGTCGATCAACTCATTGAAAAACAAAAGACGATCTTCGATGTTGCCAAACGGCATGACATCGTGCGCCAGATCGATGCGATTCTAACGGAGCATGTACCCTATATTCTTCTTTGGGGGTCCGATGCCAACCGCATACTCTACTGGAACAAATTCGGGACCCCAGATACCGTTCTATCTCGACTGGGAGATCATAATGCGGCCCGCGCGTTTTGGTGGTTCGATTACGACGCCGAAGCCGAACTGGAACATGCCCGCAGCGAAAACCTACCGCTACCACCACGTCACTCCCCCATCCACTTCGACACCGTCTTCGAAGCCATGCAAGAAAGCAGACACTAGCCCCTAACTCATAGCTAGCATACGATCGATTGAGAGCTTGGCTTTCTCGCGGATATCGTCAGGCACTTCGATTTGATATTGCATATGGCGCAAAGCAGCCACAGTATCTTCAAGCGTAATCTGCGCCATATGCGGGCAGCGATGACTGCACATCCGCAACATTTCGCTATCCTCCGAAGCCTCGGCGATAATGTTGTCTGCCATCGCACACTCCGTCAGTAGCAAATAACGTTTGCCCGGGTGTTCTTTCACATACCGGATCATCGCCGAAGTGCTGCCCGAAAAATCGGCGGCTTCCGCGACCTCAGGCGGACACTCCGGATGCGCCAGCACCAATACATCCGGAAATTGCCTGCGCACATCCTCAATATCCCGAACGGAAAAAAGCTCGTGTACTTCGCATTTGCCATGCCAGGCAATAAACGAACCGATGCCACCCGCGCAGCCACCACCCGGCTGCCCCGGAAACACAATCTGTTTGCCCGTCTCCCGGGCTACATTCTTAGCAAGATATTCATCCGGAATAAAAATAACGGTGTCACTATCCAACGCTTCCACAATCCGCGCCGCATTGCCGGACGTACAACACACATCGGTCTCCGCCTTCACATCGGCATACGTATTGATATACGTAACCACCGGAACGCCGGGATATTGCTCTTTCAGGGATCGCACATCTGCTGCCGTGATGCTCTGCGCCAAGGAACAACCGGCTTTTTCTGCAGGCAAGAGCACCGTACGATCTGGATTAATGATCTTGGCCGTTTCCGCCATGAATTCCACACCGCAGAACACAATCACCGGTGCATCGGTCTCCGCGGCCTTGCGACATAATTCCAGCGAATCCCCAGTAATATCCGATACCGCATGATATAATGCGGGCTCCATGTAATTGTGCCCCAGAATGACGGCTTCTCGCTCAAGCTTTAATTGATTGATTTCGGCTGCAAGCTCAGCCTTGGTTCGCATTTCCACTTCCGGCACCAAATCTTTAAGGTGCTCGTGCATCCACATGAGAATACGGTCGGGATTCGTTTCTTTGTTTATCATCGTCTCATTATCCAAAAACAACTACAGTTACTGTCCAGCAAGATACGTGAATCAATCTGTATCTCCATACGAACATTACACAAACAATAAACTAATGGTTTTTTGCGTGGCATTCCAACCAAAACACAATTTTTTCGATGAGTACGGATTTCCACACCCACTACCGGCGGACGAATTGGTAGCCATCGGGGGGGCCTTAACCCCCAGACGCATCGAAGCAGCATACCGCCGCGGCATCTTCCCCTGGCCCCACGAAGACTGCCCGTTACTCTGGTTTTCGCCCGACCCTCGCTTTGTCATCCCCCTACACGAATTCCATGTTCCCAAAAGCCTCCGGCGTGTGCATCGGAAAAAGACGTTTCGGTTTACGGTAGACCACTGTTTCAGCGATGTTATTCGCGCTTGCCAATCAGCGCCACGCCCCGACCAAGATGGAACCTGGATTACCCCTGAGATTATAGAAACCTACTCCCAATTGCATCAAAAAGGCATCGTGCATTCCGTGGAAACATGGCAAGATGACAAACTCGTCGGTGGGCTTTACGGCGTACGGGTTGGTAACGTTTTCTCGGGCGAGTCCATGTTCACGAAAATCAGTAATGCCGGAAAATGCGCTATGATTCACCTTGCGGAATGGCTGCATGCACAACAAGCCGAAGTCATCGACTGCCAAATGGAAACACCCCTCATGCAACAATTCGGTGGACGCTTCATCCCTCGCCAAACCTTCCTCCAATACCTCCCCAAACCTTCATAACCCCGTCGGCCAGGCGAAGGAAGCCAACATCAAGCGCCCTCCCCGCCAAGCCGCATGCCGAAGCATGTGAGACGTAAGAAGTAGAACGTGAAACGTAAGAACAAAAAAAACGTCCACTTCTTACCTTCCACTTCTCACGTCCCACGTTCCCCGGCTCCCCCCACAAACTCCTAACTTGAGCAACACGCCCAATTACGCTACATCTTTCCCTCATGGCCGAATCCGTAACAATCCAAAACCTGCAAAAGATTTTTCCCGGCAATGTTCGTGCTGTCGATGGCGTATCCCTCGAAATACGGGCAGGCGAATTATTCTTTCTGCTCGGTCCCAGCGGCTGTGGAAAGACCACCCTGCTGCGGGCCATAGCGGGGTTCGTCACCCCCGATCAGGGGACTATCTGCATTGGGGAACGCGAGATTACACGCCTTCCTGCCCACAAGCGTGATACCGGCATGGTCTTTCAAAGCTATGCGTTGTGGCCCCACCTGACCATACGGCAGAACGTGGCCTTTGGACTGGAAATGCGCAGGCTCAATAAAACAGAAATAGCCAAAGCTGTAGACGCGGCACTCGAACGGGTGCAAATGCAGGAAAAAGCCGATACCAAGCCCAACGAACTATCTGGCGGACAGCAACAACGCATCGCACTTGCACGCGCGCTTGTGATCGAACCCAAGTGCTTACTACTCGATGAACCGCTCTCTAACCTCGACGCCAAACTCCGCCTCGATATGCGTCAGGAAATTCGCCGCATATGTAAATCTGCTGGTATAACCGCGATCTACGTCACCCACGACCAGAAAGAGGCACTCTCCATTGCCGACCGTATGGCCATTCTAGCGCATGGACGCGTACAGCAAGTTGGCACCCCACGAGAAATCTACCGCCACCCCACTTCTCCTTTTGTCGCTGGCTTTATCGGCGAATCCAATTTTATTGGAGGCATTGTAAAGAACCGACAGAAAAATCACCTTCGGATCGAGACTCCCATCGGAATCCTGGAAGCAGCAACCGACCAATCATATACTGTCGGCGACAACGTCACGCTTTCCATTCGCCCGGAAGCCGTGCACAAAGCAGACGCCGAGGCATCTGCCGCCCCCAATCGTCTGCCAGCTACATGCCGACAGGTCGTATATCTGGGCGAGTCAGCCCAATATCTCATGGAAATCGGCGGCACCTATTGGAAACGTCACGATTGGAATCCCGATGATATGGATCGCGTTGGAGAAGAAGAGTTTATCACGATTGCCCCCCGTGATATTATTGTTTTGCAGGATCCAGCATGAAAGATTGGCTCCGTAATCTGATTATCATTGGCACGCTTGTGCTGCTTGTCACGCTCCCTTTTATTTTTCGCCAGGACAAACCCGATGATGCCTGGCAACCCGGCGATCCGGTACTCGTTGCAATCAGCCCGCACAACGAAGCCATCCGCTCCGAATTTGCGGCAGCCTTTTCCGCATGGCACAGGCGCGAGTATGGCATTCCCGTCCGCATCGACTGGCGCTCTATCGGCGGCACATCAGAGATCATGCGTTACCTCGAGTCTGAATATGCGGCCGCATTTCGCGCCTGGGCCACGCGTAACCAGTTAGCATGGCCCGGACAGTTGGCGCTAGCAGCCTTTGATGAACGTTTTAGCGTGGAGACACCACCTAGCGATGAGCAGGCCCGTAAACACTGGCAACAACAAGTCGCGCTCTGGAAGGCTTTTCGCGAACACGATGATGCCCGCGTTTTCGGCGCTGGCATCGATTTGTTTTTCGGCGGAGGCACCTATGATCACGGCATCGCCGCAGAAAAAGGTTTCTCTGTGCCCCCATGGTCAGAGGGCAGACGCCCCGAAGAACTTTTTACCGCACCAGATGGCACAATCTTGATTCCCGAAGAAGTGTCAGGCGAACGCTGGCGCAGCACACACTTCATCGGCACAGCCATCAGTACCTTTGGCATTTGCAGCAATCGCGATCGATTAGCCGACCTCGGCATCGAAAGCCCACCGCGTGCGTGGCGCGATCTGGCAGACCCGCGTTTGTTCCGGCAAGTTGGCGTTGCCGACCCCACCAAAAGCGGCAGTATCGCCAAAGCATTCGAAATGATCATCCAACAAGAATGCCACTTGTCCGTCAAAGAAACAGGATTCACGCCCGAAGACATTGCGACATTCGAACAACGTATCGCCGAAGCAAACCTGCCCCGTGGTGTCATGCCACCAGATGTACCGCAAGCATACCAGGATGCTATCGAGGAGGGATGGAAGAACGGATTAAACCTCATTCGCCTGATCGGCGCCAACGCGCGCTACTTTACGGACGCCGCCGGCAAGGTACCCATCGATGTCAGCAAGGGAGACGCAGCCGCCGGCATCGTCATTGACTTCTTTGGACGCTACCAAGCCGAGTATTCGCGCGACCAGGACGGCAATCCCCGCATGACATACTTTACGCCCATTGGCGGATCCAGCGTCAGTGCAGACCCGATCAGCCTATTGCGCGGCGCCCCGAACCGCAAAATGGCCGTACGCTTCATTGAATTTGTCATTAGTCCGGAAGGACAAAAGCTCTGGACCTATCGTCCCGGCACCCCGGGCGGGCCCAACCGATTTGCGTTGCGACGACTGCCTATTCGGCGCGATTTCTATCCCGCACCAGACAATCCAGCAATACATGCTACGCACCTAAAGCACCTTGAACACAGTTCCGACGATCTATCCGACCCTGCCATTGACCCCTACCAGTTGGCAGAAACCTTCACCTATCATCCGCGCTGGACGGCCTCCCATTTCGGTGTACACCGCAATCTCATTCGCGCCATGGCGATGGATTCCGGCAATGAGTTGCAGCGCGCCTGGAGTACACTGCGCAACATCCCGGACATCTCCACATCGTTACCCGAAGCATTTCTGGCGCTACCCGATGAACCCCAACCACTCACATGGAGCAGCGCACTGGAACTCCACCGCACCCGCAACCGCTTGGAACTTATGCGTCTCTGGACCCAATTTTTCCGCAATGCCTACCGACAGACACAGGATGGAGGGCTGTACACCCCTGCGCCCAGCGAGGATCCATTATGACCCATACCAAGGCACGCATGATCTTCTCCCTTTGCCTCACCATATTCGCCATCTGTTTTCTCTGGCCGGTATTGCGCATCGTGGGGGGCGGCTATTTTGTGGACGGACGCTTTACCCTCCAATATGTACTGGGCGTTTTCCGCAACCCCGTGTATGCCGCAGGACTGCGCAACAGCCTGCTGATTGCCATTGGCACCACCTCACTGACCATTCTCATCGGACTGCCCCTTGCATGGCTGCAAACACGCTATGATTTTGCCGGCAAACGTCTCCTCTCTGGCCTGCTCCTTCTGCCAATGGTGCTACCACCTTTTGTGGGTGCCATTGGATTCCAGCAAATGTTTGGTCAATATGGTGCCATCAACACGCTCTTCAATCTCGGCCCTGTCGATTGGCTCGGTCGCGGACGCTATCTTGGCGTCGTCCTATTGCAATCACTGGCCCTCTACCCCATTTTATATCTGAATGCGGTTGCGGCCCTCGCCAACATCGACCCGGCCATGGAAGAAGCCGCCGCCAATCTGGGCTGTTCCGGATTTCGCCGGTTCCGCAAAATCACGCTCCCCCTGATGATGCCAGGACTCTTTGCCGGTGGCACCATCATCTTCATCGCCGCATTTACCGAGTTGGGCACCCCGCTCATCATGAACGTCAACCGCACGGCATCCGTGCAAGTATTCGATGCCCTCAAGGAAATTGCCGTCAGCCCCTTCCCCTATGCCTTGGTTTCCGTAATGTTGCTTTGCAGCGTCGCACTCTATACGCTATCCAAAGTCATATTCGGACGCCATGCCGCCGCCATGCAAAACAAGGCCAGCACAGGTGCAGTCGCACACCATCCCGGCATACTGGGAACCATATGTATTCCAGCACTCTTCGTGGGAGTCATTGCGATCGCCATTTTGCCGCATGCTGGAGTCGTGCTGACCAGCTTCAGCGCACCGGGGAGCTGGTATCGGTCGGTTTTGCCGGACGTTTTCACCGGTGGCAACTACATCGAAGCACTCGGACACGAAATGACACTACGAAGCATTCGCAACAGTCTGCTGTTTTCGTCACTGGCAGTCCTATTCAATATTGGCTTCGGTCTGGCCATCGCACTCGTCGTCGTGCGCTCCTCCCTCAAAAGCCGTTGGCTGCTCGATGCCCTTTCCATGATTCCACTCGCTGTCCCCGGCCTGGTCATGGCATTCGGATATCTCGCCATCAGCTCCACGCTCAGCAATCATCCCACAATCGCGCAATCCCCCACACTCCTCATGTTGTTTGATGTGCGCGTTAACCCTACCTTTTTCCTCGTGCTCGCATACGCAGTGCGGCGCCTGCCCTATATGGTTCGCTCCATTGTGGCAGGCCTGCAACAAACGTCTGTCTCTCTCGAAGAATCCGCCGCTAACCTGGGGGCCAGCCCCCGCACCGTGCTACGTAAAATCACGATTCCACTGATTACCGCCAACATCATTGCCGGTACCATGCTCGCCTTTGCCTTCAGCATGCTCGAAGTATCCGACAGCCTCATGCTCGCGCAAAGGGCAGACTACTACCCCATCACCAAAACCATCTACGAATTGTTCCAACTCATTGGTTCCGGCACCTACATTGCAGCCGCCCTCGGCGTCTGGGCTATGGCCTTTCTTGCCGCCACTATCCTCGGATGCAGCCTCCTCCTCGGCAAAAAAATGGGCGCCATCTTCCGAATTTGATCATATCGCGCAAGATGCTAATTTCCTCCGTGCCGAATTCCCCTTCGTCTTCGGCGTATCAGAAGGCAACCATTATCCACACTCAAGGTGCCAAAGGAAGAATCACCCGTGCACGAATGAATTCCATATCATTGGTTTGGACAATGTCGCGCGACATGATAGCAGAAGGGTCCGGCGAAATTACACCAAGTCCACTATCCACCCATACCGTCCCATTCGTCTTCAATTCATCTGTCGTTTCAATACGATACAACCTCGTTGATACTGCTGTCCAACTCAATGTATTCGTGTGACCCGTGCGGTCTATTGCAACGATTTCAAAGCGATCATCCGGATCGAGTGGGTCTGTGCCCGCCAGATATTCATGATAATCCGAAACACCATCACCATCGTAATCGTCCGGATGAGGCCCCAGCGTTTCCAAATCACCCGCCATCATGTATTCCCAGGCATCTGGAATCCCATCCCCATCGGTATCCGGGCCAGGATCAAGCGTATCGGCCTGAACGAAAGCAACTTGATTGCTCAAGCTGATCCAGCCGACATTCGCCCCCCATACATAACCGCTTAGATTGCCGTTCGCGAGATCCACACGCGGATCTCCAATATCCTCGAACACAACCCAGCCGATGTTGGCACCGTAGGCCATACCGCGTAGATTACCAACACCGTCGTGATTCACGCCCCAATCCATGGCGCTGTCATTGGCGTAGGCATAACCATTGGCCGGTGTTCCCGATCCCATGCGAATCCAACCAACATTCGCGCCATACAGATAGCCAGTACCGTAGAACTGACCAATCACCGCGCCATCGCTTACGTTACCACGTGCATTGATCCAACCAACATTCGCGCCATAGACGTGGTAATGATTGGTGCTTATATTGGTTGTGTTCGTTGAAGCGGGAAGCATGTTTACCGTAAATTCGCCGCTGACGACCGGAAAAAAACCATTGCGATCGGCTAAATCAAACGACATGACGCTCTGTACGCTTTCTATCGCTTTCGTCGCCTCGCCGGGGACATCGGGCGGATCAACCTCGAAGGTGTGGATCGGATTGGCAGTATCAGCCCTGAATGATGATGACACCTCCCCCGCTAACAACGCGTTCGCAGGATTACCGTGGTCAGGCCCCGCCAGATACCCCCGAATTTCTGTCAGGGCATCGGAAAGTTCCCCCGCAGGATTAACCTCCCCATCACCATCACCTTGCACGGCAAGAAGGTATCCATATAGATGCGTCAAGGTCTGATACGTTTCAACCGTTTCAGGGAAGAGACCGGCGGTATTCACACTGACACTTGCATCGAAACTGACGCGTTCCGGGGCATCGCTGTCAGGCCGCTCATACCAGAAATGAGCGGCCATCCATCCGTCTGGCGGATCCACAATCGAACTCGTGCTGGACATTATGAACCCCACCGTGGCGGCGCCATCCATACGCAACTCGACTAACAGGTCATTCACATGTAATCCGGGCACGGAACTGGACTGATAATCCTGCACCACGATCCGGTACGGATCCTCGGAACGAGCATGAATAGGCTCATCGTCAGCAATTTGCAGGGTGAGGTTCGGTTGCCACGTACCGGCCCATATCACAGTAAAACCTGTGGCAAAAAAAGCTACCCCTGTCATCACCACCAACAAACGCGCCCATCCAGTACGCATAGCCGATATGCTTGCATCTTTCATGATGAGCTCCTTCTGGTTTAGAATGCATAATTGGCCATGGGATGATCCCCGGGATTACCAGCGGCATCCAACAGCGTATCCGGGGCACTATCACCATCAACGGGCGTCTGGCCAGCCCCTGTAACGTCAATAATCGGACCATAGCGGTTGCTCCCTGCAATCCAATAATTACTATTGCCGCTCTCGCTAACCGTGTTCCGCGTAATAAAATTATGCGCGCCTTCTACCCGAATACCATAATCTGCACTGTTCACCACATGGTTCTGGTCAATACGCGTTCGCTCACCAGTCGCCACAATGCCTGCTGAACTGGAACCAGCATCCGGATCCGTTCCCGTCGTATTCAACACGTGATTGTACGCAACCACACCCGAGCCATTAACTTGAATACCAATACCGGCATTACCGGCAACATTGCATTCTCGTATGGTACTGCCAAATGATGCATCAATTCCAATCCCCTGATTGTCGGCAACAAGACTGTCCCGAATCAAGGCATTGGCTGTAACAGATATGCCTCCACTGGTATTTCCCACAAAAGACGAATCCAGAATGGTCTGCGATGCGCCCCCCTGCAACCCATAGTTGCTGTTAAACACGAACTCGCACCCGACAATAAGATTTGCATACGCCGTTTGAATACCGTGTCCACCATTCCCTAGAGAGACGGAGTTTCGAATAACACCGGATTCCTCCAACTGAAATCCATGCAATGTGTTATTCATGGCCGTTGAATCCGCAATCACACCCGCCAACCATACCACGATGCCATTACCAGCATTACCCGACGCAGTGGAAGACCGAACCGTACTGCCCGGACCCGCAGAAACCCCGTCACCGGCATTATCACTGGCCGTACAGTCGCTGATCGTGCAGGAGCTGCCCGTTACAATGCCTCCCCCCTCGTTACCACGAACCGTGCTGCGCGCAATAATCCCGTCATCCCCAATGGATATACCATCACCTTCATTTTCCGATGCGTGACTGTCAAGAATCTTGCCACTATGACCCAGTTGGATCCCCACCGTCCCATTCTTTACTGCGTGGATATCCGTAAACGTCACATTCGTTGCTGTTGGTGCAGAACCCCCCGCATTAGACCAACCCTCGATGCGACCATTGAATACCGCTATATCCTCGTACGTACCATCAACCCAAATGCCGTTTCCAGCGCCCCCCTCAAGGGTAAATCCCCCAAGATCCAAGCTCACACCGGAAGTACGAATCGTTATGCCAGCACCCGATGTCGATAAGTTACCCGTCAGATAATAGGCCCCAGGAACATCAATCTCATAAGGCAACGCCTCAATCGGTGTCCGAGGTTCAATTTGCAGCAATGTGCGCATCATTGGCCCCGGCCCTGTTGCAGGAACTAACGAACCTTGCCCATATACAACGGAAACCGTCGTCATCACCCCCATGAACAGAAGTGCGCTAAATACAATCTTTGCCCGATAGCTTTCCATGACTTCATCTCCTTCTTTAGCCGCGCATTGTCATGCTTTTCGCATCACAACCGACGTTGATCTTGCTAGCGTTTACTTGCCACGTTGCCAGCGAATTTGATTATGTCATGTCTGCTTATTATCGGAGTAGACAATCCGAAAAAATACGTGCCCGTAAGACGAAAGTGCGAATGGACATGCACCTTTTCTCAATCCTTGGCAACGAGGACCACTTCGCGTCATCCCCCCTTTCGCTGTTCGTTCTCACGTTCTTAGGCATCCACCTGTTTCGTGCCAAGGTGCGCCGCAGGATCTGATCAGATACATCTACCGTGTACTAACGAGCCCCCCACCTTGGCTCTGTTTTAATGCTACCTTACTAGTGGCTTTCTAGTCAACACAAAAGAACGGACATTTTCTTCCACGATTTGCCTCACAAATATTCGAATAATCGAAAACATGGAAAATGAGAATCCGATCAAATGATACGTAATCGCTGCCATACCTATTCGCTTGAAATATCGACACTACCTGTTTATCTTTGCCCACATGCAATGTCCACAACGCAGGTCAGACCAAATGGCTGTGTAGTCGTTGAAATCCGCTCCATGTAAAAAAAACAGACTTCGTTTCATTTCATATGGGGCCTATAACATATTCACGTTGTTTATGTGACACATGTTCGGTAATCCACTGAACTTCGTTTTTTACGTATTTTTCGCAACTTGTAAGGATTCATAATGACCGGATACATATTGCTGATTATCAGCGCCGTTCTGGTAAACAACTTTGTTTTAACGCGCTTCCTGGGGATTTGCCCCTTTTTAGGTGTATCGCGTAAAATGGGTACGGCTCTCGGAATGTGTGGAGCCGTCCTTTTCGTGCTCACCTCTGCATCTGCCGTGACCTGGCTTGTCTATCACTTTTTCCTGCACCCCGATGGTTTGATCGGTGCCGACTTGACCTACCTACAAACCATTGCCTTTATTCTCGTAATCGCATCTTTCGTCCAGCTCGTTGAACTGGCCCTGAAAAAAACGATGCCCCGGCTACATGCCTCACTCGGTATCTTCCTCCCCTTAATCACAACCAATTGCGCCGTGATGGGTGTGGCCGTGTTGAACGTACAATTGGAATATTCCTTCTCCAAAGCCGTGGTTTTTGGCTTTGCCGCCGCGATTGGCTTTTCATTGGCTCTCATCATTTTCACGGGGTTACGTGAAAAAATTGATCTGGCCCATCCGCCGCGCGCTTTTCAAGGCGTAGCAATTGCACTTGTGACAGCAGGGTTGCTGAGCCTAGCATTCATGGGCTTTGCGAATATGGTGAATTAACGTGGATATCAGTACCATTATACTAACAGCAGGTGTCATCGGCGGCATTGCCGCTATCTGTGCGTCGGCTCTCGCCGTAGCCGCGCACTGTTTTGCCGTCGAGGAAAACCCGAAAATCGGCGAACTGGAAAAACGGCTTCCCGGCATCAACTGCGGGGCTTGTGGATATGCAGGCTGCTCGGATTACGCTAAAGCGATCGTAACCGAGGATGAAGCCATTGATCGCTGCGCCCCCGGTGGCAGTGATGTACTGGAGGCCCTCGGCGAAGCAACCGGTGCAGCCGTGGATGCATTCGAGAAGACCGTGGCATTGGTGCATTGCGCAGGGGATGTGGACAATGCCCGCCACCGCCACAGCTATAATGGCATTATGGATTGCCATGCTGCACACCAGCTAGCTGGTGGCGATATGACCTGTAGCTATGGGTGTCTGGGCTATGGGTCCTGTGCGCATGTCTGCCCCGTAGATGCGATCGAAATCAAAAATAACCTGGCAATTGTACACCCAGATCTCTGCATCGGTTGCAAAGCCTGCGTAACCAGTTGCCCACGTAATATCATCAGCATGGTCCCCGCATCGCAAAAGATTCACGTCCTTTGCAGCTCGAAGGATAAGGGGCCTATCGCCAAGAAAGCCTGTAAAGTGGCCTGCATTGGCTGTCGAATCTGCGCCAAATTGGATGAGAGCGCTTTCTCGATGGATGGATTCCTGGCCAAACGCAATTACAGTAATCAGGTATCCAACCCCGCTGTCATTGAAAAATGTCCGGGAAAATGCATTGTCGCCGTAGGTGTGGACAATACGCAAGCGGATCAGAAAGGGGAACCGTCATGCGCGTAACAAGAGCTTTGCGAAAACTACGTGGCAGCATTCATCCCCAGTACTTCAAGGGACTAACCTCTGATTGTCCCATCACGGAAATGCCCATACCGCAAAAACTGTATCTTTCCATGTCGCAGCATCTGGGCGCGCCCGCTAAACCGATTGTTGCCAAAGGGGATGTCGTGACCCGTGGACAATGCATCGCCGAGGCTACCGGATACATATCGGTTCCTATCCACGCCCCCGTATGCGGAAAAATCGTCGATATTGATAGTGCTGCAACCCCGGCAGGAACCATGGCCCCACGCGTGGTCCTTGAAACAGATCCCGACAATACCGAAAGCACGACGATGTCTCCGCTATCCGATTGGCAGGATCGCCCGCAGGAAGAACTCATAACACGCATCTCTGAAGCAGGCGTTGCCGGCATGGGAGGAGCTGGCTTTCCCACGCACGTCAAACTCTCTCCTCCTTCGGACAAGCCCATCGACACAATTATCATCAATGGTGCCGAATGCGAACCCTATCTCACCGCCGACCATCGACTCATGATCGAGCACAGCAAAGGTATCGCCGATGGCATTCGAATGATGTGCTATATTTTGAATGTGAAATCCGTTTTTGTTGCCATCGAGGAAAACAAACCGGAAGCCATCCAGGCCATGCAAGATGCACTGGCAAACGCAGAAAAGATCGATGCAACCGTCTGCATCCTACCAACCGAATATCCACAAGGTGCCGAAAAACAGCAAATTGCGGTAACCACTGGCAGGGAAGTTCCCTCCGGCGGACTCCCTATGGATGTCGGCTGCGTAGTAGAAAATGTAGGCACGGTGCTCGCCATTGCCGAGGCAATCGAAAAGGGTATCCCCTTGACACAACGAGTGACGACCGTAACGGGGCATATCGTCAAAAGTCCCCAAAACGTGCTTGCCCCCCTCGGCACCACGTATGCCGATCTTGTGTCCTTCTGCGGGGGGCTCACCGCAGAAGCGGCAAAAGTCATCTCCGGCGGTCCCATGATGGGCATGGCACAACCCAATCTCGATGTCGCTACAACCAAAACCACCTCGGGTTTGGTCCTTTTGGAGCAAAGTCGCGTACATATTTATCGCGCCTTGCCCTGTATCGGATGCGGACGATGCCTCGAAGCATGCCCCATGAATCTCGTCCCTGCCGCGATCAGTTATGCGGTAGAAGGCGGCGACTATGATCGCGCCGAATCCCTCAACATTCTCGATTGCATTGAGTGCGGTTGCTGCGCGTTTGTGTGCCCCTCTTCACGCCCACTCGTGCAACACTTTAAACTCGCCAAACCGAAGATTATCTTGAAGAGCCGTCAGGCTGCAGACGCCAAAGGTGCCAAATGACAGAAGCCGCTAACCCGATATATACCGTAAGCAGTGCACCCCATGCTCATTCCGGAGATACGGTGCGCCGTATTATGCTAGATGTAATCATTGCATTAATACCTGCCATGATCGCCGCTACATACTTTTTTGGCTGGCACGCCATTCGCCTGATGCTCGTATGCGTAATCGGATGCGTCGTCACAGAAGCAGCTTGTCGCAAAATGATGGGTCGTAATCTGGCTATTGATGATCTCAGCGCTGTCGTCACCGGTATCCTGCTGGCCTTCAACTTGCCCCCCTCCCTACCCACCTGGCAAGCCCTCTTCGGCTGCATTGTGGCCATTGCAATTGCCAAGCAAGTGTTCGGCGGCATTGGCTATAATCCCTTCAACCCGGCATTGATTGCCCGCGTTGCATTACTTGTATCTTTTCCTGCAGCCATGACCCGCTGGCATAGCCCCCTGAATACAGCCCGTTGGACATCCCTGGGCTGGATTGATGGTGCCACAACCGCAACGCCACTAGACATGGTCAAAACGGCAATTACCAGTGGCGACCCCATTCCCTTCTCATGGGATGGCTCCATGGCCATGCGCTTTTTTGTCGGCAATATGGACGGATGTATCGGCGAAGTCTCCGCCCTTGCGCTCCTGCTAGGTGCAGCCTACTTGCTCTGGCGACGCTGCATCTCCTGGCACATCCCTGGCTCCTACCTTGCAACCGTAGTACTCTTTGCCGGCATTTTGCGCGTGTTAAACCCCGACGCCAATATGCCTGTCAGCTTTCACCTGCTCGCCGGTGGACTCATGCTCGGCGCTCTTTACATGGCAACCGATATGACAACCTCCCCACTCTCCAAAAAGGGACAGCTTTTCTATGGCGTCGGCTGCGGACTGCTTACCATGGTCATTCGTCGCTGGGGAGCGTATCCGGAAGGCGTCAGCTTTGCCATCCTTCTGATGAATGCTGTCACCCCACTGATCAATCAGTTTACCCAACCAGGTATTTACGGACATAAAAAATGAAAGATTCACTGAAACTTATTGGTTCATTAACCGCGATTTGCATCGTTTCCGGTGCCTTGCTGGCATTCGTATACGATGCCACCGCTGCGCGTATTGAAGCCGTAGCCCAGATGCGCATAGCCGCTGCCGCGGCGCAAGTCTTGCCCGCACATGACCGCATCGATGACGCAATCGAGCTGGAACATAACAACAGACGATATTTCTTCAGTCCGGCATACCGGAATGAAAAAGACCTCGTCGGTTATGCAATCCAGTTCTCTACCAGCGCCGGCTACGGCGGCGAAATCCGCATGATGCTCGGGCTGGATATCGATGGCATGACGACAGGCCTCGTCATTCTGCCCGGTCATACGGAAACACCCGGACTGGGAGCCAAAATTACCGAAGAGTCTTTCTTGGAAGCGTTTCGGGATCGACCCATCACGGACACGAACTGGCGCGTGAAAAAAGATGGCGGAGACATGGATGAGATCACAGCGGCCACAATCTCTTCCAGGGCAGTGGCCGATGCTGTAATGCAAGTCGCTGAGGCGTTCGAAGCACATCGATCAACGTTAAGGGAAGGAATCTAACGATGTTCTGGAAAACGTTTACCAAAGGACTGTGGCGCGAAAACCCCGTACTCAAACTTGTATTGGGGATGTGCCCCGTTCTCGCCGTAACCACATCTCTCGAAAATGCGCTTGGTATGGGCATGGCATCAACATTTGTCCTGGTTTGCTCGAACACCGTTATCTCGACCATTCGCAATATCATACCCGAAAAAGTGCGCATCCCCTGCTTTATCGTCGTCATTGCCACATTCGTAACGATTGTCGACCTCGTGATGGCTGCCTTTGTCCCCGACCTGCATGACGCCCTCGGCATCTTTATCCCGCTGATTGTCGTCAACTGTATCATTCTGGGGCGTGCGGAAGCCTTTGCCTCGCGACATCCCACCATGCTTTCCATCGTGGATGGCCTCGGCATGGGCGCAGGCTTCACTCTGGCCCTCGCAGCTCTCGGAGCTAGCCGCGAAATCATTGGCAGTGGCACACTCACGCTCTGGAACGAGCTTACCCTACTCCAGATCCCCACCGAATCCCCAGTCATCCTACTGATTCTCGCACCCGGCGGATTTATCATGCTCGGATTACTCCTTGCCGGGATGAATCACTTTTCCGCCTGGCAAGCACGCCGCGCCGGAAAAGCCATTCCCCTACCCGCCACCATGGACTGCCGCACCTGTACCCTCTGCAAATGGGGCTCGTAGAAATAGTCCCAAACAGAAATGCGAAAACCTTAACAGTATTTATCCTTCATATGGATACCGGTGTTGCTGCCCCGCGCGATCTAGCAAAAGATAGCTTCCATCCCGGATCCCTTGCACCGTGGCACGTGTTAACACAATTTTTCCACCCCCATCAGGCAAATCTACAGCATACGTTGGCATTGCCATACCCGACAAACGATCTCGCAAGGCATCCATCAAGTCTAGCCCTTCATCAATCGTTGTTCGAAAATGCGATGTCCCTGCAGCCAAGTCCCCTTGAAACAAATAATACGGTTTCACACGCGCGCGCAAGAGACCACCAAAAAGCTCCGCCAGCACATCCACATCATTATTCACCCCGCGCAGCAAAACCGCTTGATTCAAAACCGGAATGCCCTGATCCACAAAACAAGCAATGGCTTGCGCGAAAGCGGGAGTCATTTCACGTGGATGGTTTACCTGTGTAACGACCCACACACGCCCTTTACCATGCTCCCGCAACCGTTTGGCCAATGTAACCGTAATCCGTTTCGGCATCACTACGGGCATACGCGTTGCAATGCGGAAAAGCAGTGCTCTTGGATCTACCGCCGCCTGTATCGCATCCAATATGGATACCAGCCGCTCGTCGTCTAGCATGAGTGGGTCACCACCACTGATCAACACCTCATCAATCTCAAGGTGCTTGCCAACATACGATGCCACACGTGCGAGATCCTCGGATTTTATCTGGCCACCTGATTGCCCCGTAAAGTGCCGGCGAAAACAATGCCGACAATAAGTAGCACAGCGCTCGCAAGCTAGCAGCAATACCCGATTAGGGTAACGATGTATCAACCGGGGAACGGGCATGAAACGCGCTTCTGCCAAAGGATCTACACTCTCATGCGGCAACACAACATCTTCCGCATCCGTACGAACCGTTTGTGCCGCTATCGGATCCCGTGCCGGATCCAGTGAGGCAGCTAATGACAAATAATAGCGGGAACTACCCACTGGCAGATGGGGCGGGTTCTCTGGTAAAAGGTCTCGCGAAACCAAACGTACTCCTATCTCTGTTCATCATGAATGGTAGCATGTGTTTCTGTCTACACAATCCGCACATAAGCATCTGCGCATGGAATCGGGAAACATGCATATCGTCAATGCAAAAGGTACGATGCACACAAAACGGCAGAATCCTTGCACACTTTTCTTTCGCTAAATCAATAACCCTGAAGTATGATACGCCCACTATGGAAGTGCTTTTCTATCAACTTATTCTCGGTCTCTTCGCCATTCTGCTTCTCGGCATCGGTGTATATCTATTCTATGCACACAATACCTACCGCAAGAAAAGAGCCCGTCAGAAACGCTATGAGCTAGAACTGTTGAACGAACGTGACGACGCAAAAAAACAAAGCATCCGCCAAAAACAACATGCTGGGTTTCTTAGCACACTTCTCGACCATACTGATGCTGCGATTCTCGTCTTTCCCATTCAAAGCCATGCATCTCTCCAACCTTGCATATATGCAAACAAAACCGCATGCAATCTATTGGAAATCACTGATGATGGGTGGAAAGAGCTCAAATGCGAAAATTTGGAATACACAATACCGGATAAAGAAGATTCCCAACAACAGCATACAGACGCAGAACACCAATTGGGTACGAAAGCGCATGGGGGCCAGAACGAAAACAGCAAATATCGTATCCGCGAACAATTGATGACGCTCGAACAAGGCGGCGAGATTGATGAAAAAATCAAATGCATAACCCAAATAGGCCATGTCATAACGGCACAAAGGCGCGCCTACATTGTGCAGCACGATAACAACCGCTATCTCTTGCATGCACTGCGCGCATGTAAAACAGAAAGTCCTCGTCCACCTCTGCCAATGCAAGCAGAAAAAGACAAGGCACAAGCCAGATTACACAAACAACGCATGCAATCGGAAAGAATGGCATCTATCGGTATCCTTACCAGTGGCATTGCCCACGACTTTAACAATATTTTGACTCCCATTCTAGGATACGCTGAAATAGGGGCCGACTTTTGCGCCGGCAACGAGACCCTACAGGATTTCTTTGCTGAAATAAATCACGCCGCACTACGGGCGAAGGAACTGATTAAACAAATACTCATCTATGCACGCTTACCAGATGGTGAAGCTTCAGCAATACATCTCATTCCCATCATCAAAGAGGTTGCTAAACAACAAACATCTATCCTCTCACCAGATATTGAAGTGCGCACCTATTTCCAGACAAAAGAAGATCGTGTGCTCGCAAATCCCAACCAGATCCTCCAAGTCATCACCCATTTGGCAGATAATGCTAGAGATGCGATGCAAGCACAGGGAGGAACCTTGGACTTTCTCTTTTCAACCTTTGAAGAACATGGAGACCAACAGCACGGATTTACCAATTTATCCGAAGGATCCTATGTTCGACTATCTATCAAGGATACCGGAACAGGAATTCCTGATAACCTGCTCAACAGGGTGTTCGAACCATTTTTTTCAACCAAACAGGCTGAAGACCGGCCAGGCATGGGCCTCCCCGTGGCCAAGTCAATCCTTGATGCGGCAGGTGGCGCCATCGCGATCGAATCCACACAAGGAGAAGGAACGACAATTCATATCGCCCTACCTCTACTTGAACGTGAACAAGAACAACCGACGAATCATCGGCCTCACCCTTCCGGCAATCATCAAGCCATTCTTTTTGTGGATGATGATCCCAGTATTTGCCGAATGGTGCACCCCCTGTTGACCTCAATCGGTTATGACCCCATTATTTGCTCCGATCCACAAGATGCGCTTACGCATATCAAAAAGGCTGACGGTACGATACATGCCTTGATTTCCGATCTTATCATGCCCGGGAAAAACGGATTGGAACTTGCAAAAGCAGCACATGCTCTAATCCTTGACCTACCCATAATGATCATTACGGGCTATCCAGAAAAACTAGACCTGCAAGCCGCCAAGGCAGCGGGCGTAGGGGCATGCTTGGCAAAACCTGTAACGCGCCAAGACCTTTCCGAAACGCTAACCGCTATCATACAAGGGCAAAACCTGTTAACAAAAGAACTAGAAGTACAGCCAGCCAAGCATCCACCACAATGCGAAAAAGACGCATAATAGCATGAAGATCCGTCGGTTTCTCGCCACACGCTGGGCATGCCGCATGGGCATAGCAGACGCAATATCCTTACGTAAAAGGCACATGGCAATACCATCGTGCCGCGCTTGCCGGCCAGGAATATACTGTTTAACGCGATCACTACTCATGCCATACTGCAGAGATCGCTTGCGACGCGTTGTACGGCTGACGATACCTTCATACCAACGGAAACGTTTACCCGGAACTTTCATACGATCATTCATGCCCTAGCGCATATGGTGAAACAAAAACAGAAGGATCGCGCCAACGGCTCCCAGGGAAAGAGCAAAAGCAAAAGCGGCGCGGAACCAGAATGCCCAACTACCGGAAAGCACGGCTCCGTCTCGCAAGTCAGACCCAGCGTCACTACCCGCACGATCACGACTTCCACGCTCTACACCTTGGGCTTCCAGACGCGCACTTGCTTTTGTAAACGTACCACGCATGCTCTCCAATAAGGCTAAGGCTGCATCCAACGAAGACTCAAACCCACTCTCCGACCATTGATCCTCACGAATCTCACGTAATTCACGCAGCATCGCCTCGAAATCTTCGCGCGTGACCGTCACCAACTCCAAAACACGCGTCAAACGCACCTGTTCTTTCTCAAGCAAAATCGCCTTGCGATGCAGCTTTTCTATTAAAACCTTTTTTCCCTCTTCATATTCATGCTGTTTCCGGTGCAACTCACGCAAGGCTTGGCGGGCTTGCTCGAGCTCTTTCTGGCGTAACTGTAACCGTTCAATTTCTTCGGCCGCATCTGCAACCTTTTCTTGAATCTGCTCTTTCTGACGCGCCAAACGGTCTGCTGCTTGTTCACGACTTTCTTCCAACAAAGCATCATCCGATGCATCGGGCTCTAATAAGTCCGTATCTACAAACGATCGTGCCATTGTCCTTATCTCCTGTTATCAACATCCGGAATCACTAAAACCTGACCAATCCGAAGGACTTCGGATTCACCGAGAACCTCTCGATTTGCCTCCTGAATCAAACGCCATTTTGCGGCATCCCCGTAAACGCGCTGTGCAATCCCGGAAAGCGAATCATTGGCACGCACCCTGTAAGTACGCAATGTCGATGTATCCGGCGCAAGATCATCCACCTCATCATGTGGAGAGGCAGCCGGTACCGCGGCACGGGTACTGGCAATAATGTCTGCCAATCGCTCCAACTCGTCTTGCAATGCTTCAATCTTGGATTCATACGCCCGTAGCTGTTCCTCGCTTCGCTCCTGATCTGCTTGCAACCCTTCGCGCTCCTCACGCAGTGCGCGTAACGCTAGCCGCTGTTCCGACACGGTATCATGCGCCGCCGCCAATTCACGCTCCAGTTCTTCAGACACAACCACAGGTTCGCGCTCCGTTACCTCCGCTTGCACTGCAGCACGATCATCCAAAACACCTGCTTCCTCCAAATCGCGAATGTGGGCCGCCACAATTTCATCCGGCAAAGAACGTATATATGACGAAACAAAGGCAACCTTCGCTTGATCGATACGGGCACGAATCATATCAGACTTTTCTGTATTCGGACGCAACTCCATGTACCGGTGATAGTGATAGATAGCCCGAATATAATCCCTACGATGCTCATGAAAGATCATCGCTAAATCAAGATGCGGCCGCGCCATGGTGGGATGCGAATCCAATACAGCACGCAACAAACGCCCAGCTTCGCGATATTCACCCGCTTCTATTTTTTCGTAGGCCTCCACGACCAACTGGTGACGCTGCTCCCGTGCATCTTGTTGCCCCACGCGGCCACAGCCCAACAAGTGAAATGACGCGGCACACAACAGCACAGACCATATGGATTGTTTCAGCATATCACACCCCCATCACCAACGAAGAGCAACCGCCACAAAAACAGCACGAATAGAAAGCATGTCGATTCCTCGGCAAATACGCAACTAGGATCTCCGTGCCGCACGTATCCTCCGGATCAGCGCATTTGTTGAAGAATCATGTGATAGCTCAACCTCATCTTCCGCCACCAACTCTGGCAAGATCTTACTAGCAAGCGCTTTCCCTAGCTCCACTCCCCACTGATCAAATGAAAATACCTGCCATATCACGCCTTGCACAAAAACCTTGTGCTCATACAACGCTGTCAAGGAACCCAGAACCTCCGGCGTTAACTGATCTGCCAGGATCGTGTTAGTCGGTCGGTTCCCCATAAACACCTTATGCGGAACCAAGGGCCCCTGTACACCCTCGCGCTCCACTTCAGACCTCGTCTTCCCAAATGCCAAGGCCTCCGTTTGCGCTAAAAAGTTTGCCAACAACTTATCGTGGTGATCTCCCATCGGATGATGACTTTTGCAAAAACCAATAAAATCGGCTGGTATCAATTTGGTCCCTTGATGAATGAGTTGATAGAAAGCATGTTGCCCGTTGGTTCCCGGCTCACCCCAGATGATCGGCCCCGTTTGCCAACGCACCGTGATACCATCTTCATTGACATATTTCCCATTGCTTTCCATATCCATCTGCTGTAAATGCGCAGCAAATCTCGCCAGATATTGATCGTACGGCAATACGGCATGCGTCTGTGCCCCGAGAAAATTATTGTACCATATCCCCAGCAATCCCAGTAAAACCGGCATGTTCTGATCATAAGGAGCTTCCATGAAATGGCGATCCATCGCATGGAAACCATCTAGCATTCGACCAAAATTTTCTTTTCCGATTGCCAGCATCAACGTCAACCCTACGGCGGAACACATGGAATAACGACCGCCCACCCAATCCCAGAATACAAACATATTGGCGGGATCGATACCAAAGGCAGATACAGCCTCCTTATTCGTGGAAACCGCCACAAAATGACGGGCTACGGAAGCTTCATCCTCCATCGTGTCCAACAACCATTCACGCGCACTTTGGGCATTCGTCATGGTTTCCTGTGTAGTAAACGTCTTCGACACGACCACAAATAACGTTTCTTCCGGATTCAATCCTAAGAGGGCCTCCGCCAAATGGGTCCCATCCACATTAGACACAAATTGTACCTGTACATCACGCTGGGAATACGGTTTCAGGGCCTCATACGCCATAGCGGGCCCTAAATCCGATCCACCAATCCCAATATTGATAATATTTCGAATACGTTTGCCGGTATGGCCTACCCAATCACCGGAACGCACGGCATCCGAAAAACGCCCCATCTGATCTAACACTTCGCGTACAGCCGGAAGAACATCCTCACCGTCAACACAAATGGAAACATCTTCGCGGCGCTCCCGCAACGCAGTATGCAATACCGCCCGATTCTCCGTCTGATTGATCCGCTCACCGCCAAACATACGTTCAGCAGCGGGATGTACTTCGCAGGTTTGCGCCAACGCCAAAAGTTGATGCATCGTCTGACGATCTACGAGGTTCTTGGAATAATCCAAAAATAGCCCACAAGCCTCCAAACACAGATCCGAGGCGCGCGACGCATCCGCAGCAAACAACTCGCGCATCGACGCATGTTTCATGCTAGACGCCTGACGCACCAACTGCCGCCATTCGGGTGTATCTGTCAATGGTTTGTTATTCATGCCAACTCCTATCGGTTTTCTGTACTGCTTTTCCGCAGGATACTACCGAGGCAAACGACGATTGTCCATACCGCACTATTCCCCCGCATCAGGGACCGTACCAGCAACAGAAAAGGCTCCGTCATGCCACAATAAGCATAAAAACAATACCCCGAGTGCACTGCTACGATCATAAATCTTTACCCATGCAGCAGGAACAACGGCTTGCAGCAACTCGTTTAACCGATCATGTGCATGCTCCAGTACCAGTTGACGACATATCCTTTTGTCTATTCCCGTGGGCCACTTGCCTTCATAATTGGCAATCAAATGATCAATACCTCCGCCAGGTCGAAGGTTTTCCTCACAAAAAATGTCTTGCATGGAAGCGCGTCGATCCGCCGCTGCGGCAACCCAGTCAAAAAGCGGCTGCGACCAGTACGAATCGGGCTGTTGTGCCAATTCCCCCGCTAACAACTCAAATAATAATGGCATGCGGTCGCGCGATAAAGCCAATCCTATGAAAATATCTCCTTGATGACCGCGAGGGCATGCTCGCCATACCTCTCGAATCTGCTGTTCTGTCAAAGGCGCATCCAAACGCAACAATGCCTTGACCAAGGCTGGGCGCACATCAGGCGAAGCACTATCCCAAAGCGCCCACAACTCCGGCACCAAATCACCGCGCCCCGTAAAGCTCAGTGCCGTCAAAGCTTCACGGCGTAATGGGCTGTACGGCGAACGCGCTTCCGCCAATAACGCGGGAATGGCTTCATCTAATGGATATCCCATCAAAACACGAATACAGCTCGTACGAATACCCGTATCCGGCGAACGCAGGTGTTCCAGCATTAACTCCCGACTCACTTGATTCGGAGTCAGAAGCAAACCTTCCAAGCTCAAATGTCGCCGTATCGGCAAATCTTCTTGTTCCAAACGATTCGCACGAATGATGGTAAAAATACTCGAAGGCATGAGTGCGGAAAACTCACCCCATGTGCTTGCGCCACCAGAACGCATTCGCAAGGCAAAAACGCATGTACCAAGACTTACCAGCGCCCAAACCATGAAAAACAAACTGTAATCATGCAGGTCCAAAGGACGCCCTTGCGCAAGATACGACAGCAGAAATGCTGTCCCCAATGCCAGCAACGCTCCTACGGTCTGCATACAGTCGAACACAATCGAATGCTCTACCGAATGCTGCAAGGGTAACCGACCAGTACGCAACTGCATGGATACAATATGTGATGCCGTCATACAAAGTATTGTCAGACTGTATAATGTCGCCACACCACCAACACTGTATGCCAAGCGCGGCAATAGATCCAATAAAGCCCAAAGCAAGACCAGGATAGCCAGGAAACCATGCGTGGCACACAGTAAGATACGCGGACGTACCCAACGCCCGATCATCTTCAAAATCCGTGAAATCAAAATCGAGGCAACAACCCCTAATACCGTATAAAAGAAAATATGATCGACGCCAAACAAAGCCACATTACGCATGTAACTGATAAGGTACCCACCGAACACGGCTACCACGGCATGCAAAACGACCACCAGAGCAACTTCACGCAAGCTGGACTTTCGCCACGTCTCGACAAAAGCTTGCACCAAACTTCTTCGGCTACCATCCGTCAAATACCCCGTCCGCGGTAAACGACTGATCAACCAAGAGGTAAGACCGTTAAAAACCGTACCTAGACCAATCAAGAGAAATAAGTTCCGCTCTTCCGTACCGAGCCAATTGCTACGCGTCACCCAGAACCCGAAAATGGTTGCCAACAAAACACCTACCTGACCCGCCCCCAAAGAACGCGCCATCAACTGCGACGTTTCACCGGGTGGGGCAAATGCGCGAATCACTGTGAAATACCCCGCCATCCCAAAAGCCCGCAACACCAGAAATACGAGGTACAACCCAACAAAGAGCCATATGCGTAATGGTGTCGGAGGCAAAAACAATAGCCCGAAATACCCCAGACACACAAAGGTCCGCAAGAGCCAGAACCGCGACCACATGGATGTGGTTTCGCGACCATTCAACCAGAAAGGCACCAATACGGCTGCTAGTGTCGTCAAGAAGGGAGCCGCATACAAAATTCCCATATGCCTATCGGTTGCCTCATAGACTAAGGCCAACAAATAAATGGTCTGGCCTGTAAGCAAACCAAAACCGAGCGCATTAACAAAACCGATCAGGGTAACTTGCTTCTGGGCTGTACGCTGTACACGCCGGGATAGTTGCAGAATCATGGTTACTCCACATTACAAATCGCGTACACAGCGAAATCCCATATTACCCGACGATGAATCCGGCGTATTACCACTGCGCGCCGCCACCCGGTAGCGATTACAATACGAATCATGACATAAATAGGATCCGCCACGCATCACCCTGCGATCCCCTTCTGGCGGGCCAATCGGATTCACGCGGGGTCCCTTTATATGATAGTCCGGACTCCACCGATCAAACACCCATTCCCATACGTTGCCAGCCATATGATACAGTCCATAACCATTCTTTGGGAAGCTACGAGCAGGGGCCGTTCCCACATACCCATCCTCTTCCGTATTGCGCACGGGAAAATCCCCTTGCCAAATATTACACATGTGCTTACCGCGCGGCATAAACGTATTGCCCCAACAATAACGCTTTTGCACCAAACCACCGCGCGCAGCATATTCAAACTCCGCCTCCGTCGGTAACCGCTTGCCGGCCCACGTACTATAAGCGACCGCATCCCGCCAGGAAATATGCACAACGGGATGATCCATGCGATGATCGCCCAAGACGGAAGAAGGCCCTTCCGGATGACGCCAATCCGCTCCATCCACATGAAACCACCACTCCAGTCCTGCCAGCTGCCGGCCCATTCTGATAAGTGCCTCACGTAAGTCCGAAGACAAAAACGAATGAAACACATACGAATAACCAAACCTCTCAGCGTCTGTCCTATACCCGGTTGAAGCCACAAATGCATCAAAATCCGCATTCGTCACCGAATGCTCATCCATGAAAAATCCTTCGAGGGTAACTTTACGAACAGGCCCCTCACCATCTTCCGGGAATCCAATCGTATCATTTGTCCCCATCAGAAATGCACCGCCCGCTAAACGTACCATGCCCTCGGTTTTCCCGCGCGACACCCGTGCGAATGTCGGTTCGACTCCATCTTCGCAATGGCAGCGCTTTTCCCCAGGCATGCAGCATGCTTTTCCTCCACCCATAATCGTACCTCCATGAAATGAAATCACCAACGCTCGCAACGGGCAAAATCATCTCCATAATAAGCACAGAAGCGTTGGACGGCAATAGCGTTAGCAAAAAAACCGATATACTTGCAGTTTTCCAGATGCTGCTCTTGCCCCCTGCTACAGCAATTGCTATTCTTTATATTATGAGTGTACCTTTTTATCGTTTTCGTATCGTCGCTGGCCCTCAGTACGGCAAGACCTTTTCTGTAGACGAAAAAGGCGCCCTTATTGGCAGGTCGGAGAATTGTGATGTCATTATTCTTGACCCATCTCTTTCACGCCATCATTGCCGCATCTTCCTTCGCGACGGACTTCTTTGGGTCGCGGACCTCAAAAGTGCCAATTGCACGGAAGTCGATGGTGCGCGCGTGCAAGAAGCGCCCCTTTGGAAAAACCGGCGCATTTCGATCGGAGATACCACAATCCTTGTTGAATCCGACGGAGGCGTGCCAAGCCCGAATAGATCCGCAACGTACCAGAGATTTATAACACCGCTAACCGTCATTTGCTGCACCATCGCCATTGCATTAGCCGCCTATGCCTTCTTCCTCTGGATACCGCCCACCCCCTCAGAACAAGACACGGCTACCCCTACTGCACAGGAGTGGGCCGAACATACCATAATACCCTATCTCGGACTGGATTATTACCGGATACAAGCCGACACCAACACCATTCACACGATGCACTTTCAGATTCTGCCGCCAGATGTCGCCACGATTCGCATCGAAGACCTCGCCACCAATCGGGACATGCATCGCTCCGTCCCAATATCACGCTACCAGATCGAAATCTTGTCCCGCAACTTTGCCGAATCTGGATTCTTTTCCTTGGCCAGCGAAGATAACATGGACACCAGTCCCTCTGAAATCCGCATCCAAGCGTTTGTCAATAACCGACAGCACATCGTTCGTAACCCCGTAGGCGGAGGATCCGCTAGCTTCCGCAACCTCGCCGCACAAATCGAAACAACCGCCGCCACGTTATTCGGAAATTGGATCCACGATTTTTCGGATCAAAACCTCATGCGGCTCGCACAACAAAAACTTGCGAAAGCGCAAGAAGATGCTGATGTAACCCAATCAAGCCGCCATGACCACCTGTACACGGCTGTGCAGGATCTCGAGTATGCTGCGTGGCTCGTGCGCTCCATACGCCCCTCACCCGATATCGCCACTGACATCGCCAGAACGCGAGACCAATACCGTCGAGATCTAGATGCACATATCCAAGATATCTTTGCCGAAGCCGACCGAGCCGCACAACGAAATGATACCGAAGCCGAAACGGAGCTGCTGCGATTGATTCTTGCCCGGTTACCGGACGATCGCGATTTGCGCTACCGCACGGCATCGGATCGCTTACAAGGACTCTCCACACGGGGAGGGGGTAACCATGCTCCATAAACACGTAAACAATCGACTTTTCTATCTGAAACATATTGTTTTGTACCTCTCTATCGTCACGATCGCACGGGCGACTGTACACATTAACACCGACCCCTCCGGCGCACATATCCGCATGAATACGATACGAGCCGGCATTTCTCCGGCAAGGGTTATTGCACAACCCAACGCCTACCTCGTCAGTGCCACCCGAGATGGATATTTTACTAGCTTCGATTCTCTCCAGTTGTTCGATGACACCGAACCGACACATCTAGCATTAACGCTGGAACCGATCCCTTCTACGCTCCTGATCAGAACGACACCTGCCGCAGCACAAGTATCGATTGACGGTCATGCCAGCGGGCTTTCCCCTCTGCTGCTGCGAGGCATTGAGCCCGGCCCCCTAACCGGCCTCATTCAATTAGACGGCTATGCGCCACTGCACCTCCGGCACAACGTAGAACCAGGCACAACACAAATACTCGAGTTCGATATGCAACGCGAATCTGCCGAAATTACAATTGAATCCTCTCCCGATGGGGCAACCGTCTATCTGAATGAAGAAGCCATCGGCACAACGCCCTTGCAAATTTCCGCACTCCCTGCCGGCAGCACCGAACTTCAGGTGCAAATGCGTGGCTACCGTACCTTTACGGAGACACTAACTGTTGAAGCAGGAGAATCCCGCCACCTCAATATTAGCTTGATTGCGGAGCCAGGCAGCATCCATTTCAACAGCACCCCGGAGCGTGCGCGCGTGCTCATTGATGATAACTTCCGTGGTCGCACCCCCCTCTCTCTATCAACCTTACCTGCTGGTGAATATCGTGTGACCCTTGAACACCCTGCCTATCGCACGATCCAAACGAACATTCTTCTGCAAGCCGGCGAACAACGCGATTTCCATTTTGACATGGAGGTAACCGGCGGTACACTCATCGTAACTACAACGCCCCCGGAAGCTCGCATTTTGATAAATGATATCCTCGCGGGCCAAACACAACCTGACCCCGAATCGGAAGACGAAACATCCTTACCATACGAAATACATCCACTTGTTGAGGGAGAACATACCGTGACCATCTTACGTACCGGCTACAGGCGGATACAGGAAACGATTGACATCTCCAGCCATGAACGCATCACAAAACACTACGACTTGGACCCCCTGCCAAAACCCAATTATGAAATCACCACCGCAACCAATGTCTATAGAGGGTACTGGTCCGGAACCAACGATACCGATACAATTGAACTCAAGTTGGAAACAGGCATGATACGCAATATCCCGCGAGATGAGGCGACTTCCATCCGATCGATACGCTAAACATACCAATAGAGATAGCACAGCAAAAGAGCCATATATCCCCCCCCGCGTAACGCATATTGATGTAGCATCTAGCTGGCCAGACGCATGGTTAAAGACTACCGCCAGGTGTTTCACCGGCAACGTACACCGAATAAAACCAAGCATACGCGAACCTGCAGTGTTGCGCTTCCCCGATCGATTCGGTATAGAACGCGGGCATGGAATCAAATAATCAAAAAAACATGACGGTTACAGCATTGCTAAGCGCAACGCTGCAAGCACGATTTGCGTCGATCCTAGACGACACACCGCAAGATATTACGGTAGTCGAAACCCAGAATCCGAAATTCGGCGACTATCAATGCAATGCGGCCATGGGACTCGCCAAACGCCTTGGCAAAATACCGCGCGAATTGGCAAAAGCAGTTGTGGAAGCCGGCCCCATGCCTACCGGTATTGCAGGCATGGAAGTAGCAGGCCCAGGGTTTATTAATATTTTTCTCGATGACAACTGGATTTTGCAGAAAACCAGCCACATAGGCAATGACCCAACCAGTGGCATCCCACAGCAAGGAGAAGGAAAAACCGTAATCATCGATTACTCCAGTCCGAATGTTGCCAAACCCATGCACATCGGACACATCCGATCCACCATTATAGGCAATGCGATCGACCGTATGTATCGCAGTCTCGGTTATCATGTGATCGCCGACAACCACATTGGTGACTGGGGTACCCAATTCGGCATTCTCATCATGGGATACCGAAAGTTTCTAGATAAAGATCGCCTAAAACAGGCCCCCATCGAGGAGCTGGAACGCATCTACGTTACAAGCTATGAACGTGCACGAAATGATGACGACTGGATGGATGCTTGCCGCGCAGAATTGGTGAAACTGCAGAAAGGGGATCCCGAAAATCGATCCCTATGGCAAACCTTTATTGAAATCAGCCTTGGCGAATTCGAAAAAATTTATCAGCGACTGGACGTACATTTCGATCTCATACGTGGCGAAAGTTTTTATCATAATGATCTCGCAGACGTTATTTCCACATTGCGCGAACAAGCATTAGCCGAAGAAAGCGAAGGCGCATTGATTGTGCGCCTCGAGGATGAGGGCTTGCCGGTATGCATCGTGCAAAAAAGAGACGGTGGATATAACTATGCGACCACCGATGTCGCAACCGTCCAATCCCGCGAAGCAGAATTTCATCCCGAGCGAATCATTTATGTGACCGACGAACGACAACAATTACATTTCAAACAATTCTTTGCCATCGCACGCAAAACCGGATGTCAATCGCGCCTCGAACATGTTTGGTTCGGCCTTATGCGCTTGCCCGAAGCCACGTTCTCCACGCGGCAAGGAAATGTAATCAAACTAGAGGCACTTCTCGACGAAGCGGAACGGAGAGCATATGACATGGTATCGGAACTTAACCCCGATATGCCCGAACCCGAACGCAAAGAGGTCGCGCGCGCTGTCGGTATCGGAGCCGTGAAATATGCCGATTTAAGCCAGAACCCGCAGACCCTCATCACGTTCACGTGGGACAAGGCATTGGCATTGGATGGCAATTCGGGACCTTATCTCCAATATGCCTACGCAAGAATTGCAAGCCTTCTTGATAAATACAGCGCACGAGAAGGAACCCCCATCTCAGACCAAACCTCGCTACAGCTAACCGATCCTCGCGAACGGGCGCTCTGCATACAGATCCTGCGCTTCCCTGATGTGGTTACTCGTGCTGCCGCTGCCTATCGCCCCAGCGTGATTGCCGACTACCTCTATACGCTTTCACAAACGTACAGTAGCTTTTACCAAAATGTACCTTGCCTCAAAGCTGACCCAGGCGTCCGCGAAAGCCGCGTACGACTTTGTGCCATAACCGCAACCATACTAAAACGCGGCCTGAACATACTGGGCATTGAGACCCCCGCGCGTATTTGATTGCAGGAGAGCCTACTTTACCATAGGCTCTGCATCAGTAATCTAACTAATGGCGTTCCAGAAACAAAAACACATAAGGTGTAGGTTTTACAAAGATGCTGCGCAGGAGTCTCACGGCATGGGTGATGGAAAAGAAGCGAAAGATAATAAGCAAAAGCAAGTACTCGATACCGATGCCTTTCTGGATCTGAACTTTGTCCCGCAATGGGCGCGGCGCCCCCCCAATGCCGTTCATGCTAGTCGTTATCGGGATCACGAAGATAATACCGGCAAGTCATCCTCCCAAAAACCCCATCATCGAGACCATACAAGACGGGATCGCAATCAACGGGATCAGCGCAACCGCAAAGATCGGCGACAGCCCAATCGCGAAGCGGATACCTTCAGCAGAAAAGTACAACCAAAGGATGCGCAAGCGCAACCGTCTACAGAGAGGCAGCGGCCACACCACACGAACCGCACGGCCTCCTCTTCGCAAAATACGTTTGATGGCAGGCGGAACGACGCTGCCGCTCCAGGTTTCTCGCAAGCAAACCTGTTAGAGGCACGCTTTCTGCCCGAGCGCAAAGCCATCTCCGAAGTGGCGAAACGCGTGGCCGCAACGCATAAGGCCTATCCCCTTCTCGATCTGGCAGCACTCCTTTTGGCTCGTGAGGGATTATGCTATGTGCGCCTGGAAATAGCAGACGACAACACAACCCATAATGCATTTTTTCAGTGTCAGCGCTGCCGAACTGTATCACTCGAACGAGAAACCATCGAAAACCATATCATCCAAGATCATCTCGAAGACTTTTTTGATATAGAAACCGAAACGCTGGAACCACCTACCGGGGTTTTCACCTGTGTCGCAATCTGTGGCCTGAGCAACCAGTTCCTAGGTCCCCCAAACCATCACAGCTATCAGGAAGCCATCAAACAAATCCATACCCAACAATATAGCCATATCCCCCTGGATACCTACCGCAGCAGAATTCGTATATCTCACGAACCCGAAGATGTAGAACGCTGGAAAAATGCCTGCACAACGCAAACGATCTATCGACCTAAGACAGAAGAGCAAAAGGAAGATGCGGAAACGTTAACGCTCCGCGAAGCCCAACGATTCATGCTGCAAAAAGTGATCGAACATAACATCAAGTCCGCGCGCAAGGTCGTGCTACAAGAAAACGAGGCCCATACCATTCGCGACCGGGTGATTCGGTCTGCCCTTCATCACGCTTGGCAGCGAGAACTCCGGTTTCCCATTCACACGGCGTTGGCACTACGCGCGGCCTTGCGCAATCGTCACCTGCATGTATTCAAAGCCGGCACGGGGAAAGGTATACACTTTGTAACAGCTGTACAGCCCACACCGCTTGACCCGAATGTCGCCGTCCCCGCCATTCGAGACACCCTACGTTACCTTAAAGATCACCCCGGTTGCACACGAGAGGAAATCCTGCAAGACCTGCTCGGCCACGTCGATCACGAATCTCCCCAAGCCAAAGAACTCCTACAACCCATCAGTTGGCTCACCGAACGTGGGCACATCATCGAATTCTTTAACGGTCGACTCGCTGTACCACGATGAAACAATCAACCTCGGCTCTTTCTTGTCAGATCTTACGCCCCATACGATCATAAACCGTGATATCGTGAAATTTTAAAAGGGACTTTGTTATGGATTATTGCCGCATATACTGATATTTTGAGACCTAAAGTATGATCATTTTATCAATTTGCGTAATTCCAATAAATACGGCGATACTATGGACAAAACGATTAAAAACGAATATAGCGTAATGTTAGTGGATGACCATCCGATCGTACGCCAAGGCATGGCGGTACTCATTAACCAGGAACCCGATCTCACGGTAGCCAATGAAGCCAGCAACGCGACTGAAGCGTTACAGAAACTGGATCAATTCGTACCAGACGCTATCATTATCGATGTCTCGCTACAGGGGACTAGCGGTATCGATCTAACCAAAACACTCAAAGACCGCTTACCACAAATCCCTATCCTGATCTTATCCATGCACGACGAGACCCTGTATGCCGAGCGCGCGCTCCGCGCTGGGGCCAGGGGATATGTCATGAAGCAAGAAGCAGCAGAAACGGTCATCAGCGCAATACGAACTGTCATTTCTGGGAATATTTATTTGAGCAGCGCATTGTCTGCCAAAGTATTACGCGATATCGTAGATGGAGTAAAACCAAGCGATACGGACCTATATGGAATTGACCGTTTGAGCGATCGTGAACTCGAGGTTTTCGAGCTGATAGGACGCGGATACGCCACGCGGCGAATTGCCGAATCGCTTAACCTAAGCGTAAAGACTATCGAGACGCACCGCGCACACATCAAACAAAAGCTCAAACTTAAAAATGCCACGGAGCTCGTGCATCGCGCCTATCACTGGATCGAAACCAGTGCTGGGTCTCCGATTTAACGGCCCCGCCTGCCGCGTCTTGCTCCGCATCCCTCTCCCCAGGCCGAAAGTACCGTGCACACAAGCACGGCACGACCGGAACCTCGACACTGCCATACCAGTGTGCTATAAATAACCTTCATTCAAAAGCATGTACACAACAGGCAAGACCATGATTATACAGGAACCGGATATACAACAAATTTTACATATAGCACGCAAACCCGATGCTAAGGCCGTTAACGACATTTTGGCCGAAGCACGTGAAATGAAAGGAATTGGTGCCGACAAAGTGGCACTGTTAGCTCATGTCCAAGACCCCGAATTGCTTCAAGAACTATTCGAAACGGCACGCTATATCAAAGAAGAGATCTACGGAAAGCGACTCGTGCTTTTTGCTCCCTTGTATATTTCCAATTTATGCGGAAACGAATGTTTATATTGCGCCTTTCGAGCGCGTAATACCGCCATTCACCGACGCGCACTGACACAGGCAGAAATTGCGCGCGAAACGCGTATCCTCATCGACCAAGGACACAAGCGCGTTCTTCTCGTAGCAGGGGAAGCCTACCCACAAGAAGGGTTTCAATATGTATTAGACAGCATCGCCACGATCTATAACACACGGCACGATCATGGCGAAATCCGTCGGGTGAATGTCAATATTGCCCCATTAGAGGTAGAAGAGTTCCGTGCACTAAAAGAGGCGCAAATCGGAACGTATCAACTCTTTCAGGAAACCTATCATCGCGAAACCTATCGCAACGTACATGTCGGCGGACGAAAACAAGATTACGACTGGCGCATCACTGCCATTGATCGCGCCATGCAAGCAGGCATCGATGATGTCGGTATAGGTGTGCTTTTCGGACTCGCCGATTGGCGCTTTGAAATACTGGCCCTCATGCAACATATCCGCCATTTGGAAAAAACATTCGGCGTCGGACCCCACACCATCAGCGTGCCACGACTCGAACCGGCCTCGGGCACGGAGATGGCAAGTAAACCGCCTCATGCTGTCAACGATCATGATTTTCGTAAAATTATCGCAATTTTGCGATTAGCTGTACCCTATACAGGTATTATTTTATCCACGCGCGAGAATCCCCAAACGCGCGCAGAATCCTTTGCCCTCGGGGTATCCCAGATTTCTGCCGGTAGCCGAACCAACCCAGGAGGATACGCCGACCATGAAGATTATGATGCCAGCCAATTCGCGCTAGGTGACCATCGGCCGCTTGATGAAGTCATTCATTCAATTGCTTCCCTAGGCTACATACCCTCATTCTGTACGGGATGCTATCGCCTGGGGCGCACCGGAGCCGATTTTATGGATTTGGCCAAACCAGGTGATATTAAAATGCACTGTGAGCCGAATGCCCTTTCCACTTATCAGGAGTATCTCAATGACTATGCCTCTCCCGAAACCAGAGCCACAGGTGAAAAACTGATAGATGACGTGATCACGGGCATGCACCCTGACGCGGCCCGCCGCGCCCGAAACCTGGTAGAACGTGTACGTGCCGGAGGCCACGACGTTTACTGCTAATGCACGCGATTATCACACACAATCATGACCATGACACGTACAGAAACAGATAGTCTCGGAACACGTACAATCCCACACGATGCGCTCTACGGCATACATACACTACGCGCAACAGAGAATTTTCCCCTCACGCAACGCCGCATTGCCCCCAGCCTCATTCATGCATATGGGTATGTGAAAGAAGCCTGTCTGCAAGCTGCGCAGGAGCATACCCCCTGGCCGGATCCCCTATGGAATGGCATACAAACCGCTTGCATGGAACTACAGCAAGGTAAACTCGATCAACATATCATAATCGATGCCTTGCAAGGCGGTGCGGGCACCTCAACCAATCTCAATGTATGCGAGGTCATCACCAATCGTGCCCTAGAACTGCTAGGGCACCCTCTAGGCACATACACGGTGCTCGATCCACTGGAAGATATCAACAAGTTCCAATCCACGAATGACACCTACCCTACAGCCTTGCACCTCGCAACAATCCAGGAAGTGCAAAAATTAACCCAAACGCTCACAAAACTCCAAAAAAACTGCGAGCAGGCAGAGGAAACATGGTCTCATGTTGTCAAAGTCGGCCGTACGCAATTGCAGGATGCCGTACTCACAACCATGGGGCGTACCTTCAGTGCCTTTGCTGAGGCGTTTGCCCGCGATCGATGGCGCATCTATAAATGCGAGGAACGATTGCGCGTCATTAACCTCGGCGGGACCGCCATCGGCAGTGGCCTCGGCGCACCACGCACCTATATTTTCCGCACCACCGAAATGCTGCGCGCCAAGACAGGGATTGGCTTTGCCAGAGCGGAAAACCTGACCGAAGCTACACAAAATGCAGATGTCTATGTTGAAGTCAGTGGCTTACTCAAAGCTTGTGCCGTCAATCTTCACAAAGTATGCAATGATCTACGACTGCTTGCATCCGGTCCCGACGCCGGCTTCGGTGAGCTGCACCTGCCACCGCGCCAAGCAGGATCCTCGATTATGCCCGGCAAAGTAAACCCCGTCATCCCCGAAGCCGTAATCCAAGCCGCCTTACGCGTCCAAGCCAACGACCAACTCATCGCACAAGCCGCCGCTTTGGGCAATCTGGAACTGAATGCCTTCTTGCCAGTCCTGGCCGATGCCCTTCTCGAAAGCATTACCCTACTCACGCGGGCCGCACATATTCTGGACGACTACTGCATTACTGACATCCATGTCAATGAAGAGAGATGCCGACAACAGGTAGAATCCTCTATCGCTACCATTACCGCCCTTGCATCCAGGATTGGCTATCATGCAGCAGCACAAATGCTGGAACAAGCACGTACCAGCAGGATCCCCTTGCGCGAACTCGCAAAAATCCATCACGGCATCTCAACAGAAACGTTCGACCAACTGATTTCCCCGGAACATGTCACTCGGCTGGGAGATAAATAGATGCCATGAAGGCGTACACACACACAGTTACCGCATCCTGCGGGGCTCTTGCAGCGTAAAACCGCTCCTCGTCAGCGATCCGTTGATATTGAATAAAATCCGATAAAAGACCGGACTGTTGTTGAACCGAACATTGGATAGATGAATATTGTGCGCATCCGTATTTCTGGGAAAGGTGTGAGAAAACTGATATTCAACAAAACCGCGCCGCCGTCTATATCCATAGCGCCTAGCATCGCAACGTACCTGAAGCGTTCCAATTTTTTCTGGTTCCAGAGATGTGGTCGAACGTGAGCCTCGAGGCGAATTCGTTTGCTCACGCTGCACGGCATGCCTGCTGTAAATATCGAACGTCAACAGTACAGGAAAATAGACTTCGTTCATATTCTCGGTGTACAACCTTACGGTTCCTACAATCCTGTCGTAATGCTCGCTTTTCGCCCCCCAGTCCATCCGTACAACATCAATCTTGGACTCCCGACTCATGGAAGGTTTCCCCTCGCGGTACACCTGGGCACTGCTGATTTGAACAACCGAAACCGTTATCAGGAAAAGCAAAAGACAACATTTCATAACACCCCTTGAATATGCCGATTTTAATCGCAAAGTCATGCAGCTCGCCAAAATGGTATAGAATGGCACTATGTATAACCACTCAACCACGCAGATATCATTACACATCATTAGGTTTTGCGCAATTGCATAAATGCGAATGAGCATTCAAAAAAGGCAACGAAAAAAAAGGGGGAGAAATGCGGATGCCGAAAAAACGACACCGTTCAAATGGCTCGCCGCATCCACCACAACTAGAACCTGTCGTAAATCGTTGTTTAATATAGCTTTGTGAGAACGGCAGTGAGAGCTTTTTGCAGGATTTCAGGCAATAATCCTTATTTACCCACCAATGCTTTCGCTAGTAAACGCTTCTGCTCTTCCAAGGATATCTGATGCAATGCCTCTTCGGATTGATTCTGCCATTGCTTCTTTTGCTTCTTCTCAAGTTCTGCCTTTGATTTGCCACGTAACAGGGAATCAATGTATTTCAGGTTATTCTTTGCAAGGTCGGTTTCTTCAATTTTCAGGCTCTTTTCAAAACAATCAGATGCATTATCCAAATCAAGCTGTTGAAGGTAGCACTGCCCTAACCCATTCAAACACCAAACATGCGACCCTTTTTTCTCCAGCCCCTTCAGAAACATATCTTGCGCTTTTTCAAGCATCAGGTTACGGGCTAATTCCACTCCACAACGGAAGTAATGATGAGGACTGTCACTTACCTTGACTAATTTTATAGCCCAATGTAACCGCCTTGCATCATCCCCCTCATGTAGTGCCCCATCATAAGCCAACGCTAGTATCATCGGAGAATCAGGCTTGCGTTTCAGGGCTTCGGTTATATCGGCACGTCATAGTTTAACAAATCATCAAACAGATATTGGGCATGAAGAACTAATGGAACAATGGATTTACTTTCAGTAGCAGCCCAACGCTTCAACGCCTCGTCTGCTTTACTTGGTTCGTCATTCATCCAATAGAAATGAGACGCTATCTTTAAGACGGTCTTATTCTTTGGGGCATCTTTAAGAGCGGCTTCTATGGCAGATTCAAGGATGTCATGAGAGGGAAAGGGTTAGCACAGAGAAAATGATTCTTTGCTGTTCAGTTTTTCAAACTTCGTAAACCCCACAGTTATTCAGACTTGATGATTCTGTAGAACTTGGAGGGGAGCAATGCTAAATCAGTATCCTCATAAGTAAATTCGCCATCTGAAATGATATTGGTATAAACAGGAATCCAATCGCCTTTAATTAAACTTTCACGGGTTTCTACTATAAATTCCATTCCCTCTTTCCCTACGACACTGAAACTCATTCTCCCTGGCATAAATTCAGGGGCAATTATCTCGGTTAATTTTTCCTTGTTGATATCAGGGAATGCTTCGTCCCATCCTGTAGTTCCATGTCTGTAATAAATAGTCAGGTTCTCGGCACCTTCAAACACGCCACTTCCTGCTTCGGGGGCATTTCCATGAAATACTGCAGATACAAGATTGGAACTTCCGCCAAAAGCATAGTCCCCGATATTGGTTACAGAACTAGCGAATGTAACTTTAGTGATGTTGGTATTGTTAAGAAATAAATTATCACTGATGCTTGTGACGATTTTGCCGTCAATTGATGCGGGGATGGTTATTATGGAATCGGGGTTGAAATTGCCCGTATAAGTTATCGTATCGCCTTCATTGAATGTATATGTGTGTCCAGCCTCTGTCCAAATTTCAACGGGGCGGTCTTCAAAGGTATCACCCCATCCAGTTGCATCAATACGGCGGTAGATTGTGGGGTAGGAATCATAGAATGGCTCCCAATAATCATAGGTCGGTGCATTTCCCATGAATTTAACGGAATTGAGACTTGTGCAATTTGCGAATGTCCAAGCCCCAAGACTCGTGACGCTACTTGGAATTTCAATGGTGGTAAGACTTGTGCAATTTGCGAATGCCCAAAAGCCAAGACTCGTGACGCTACTTGGAATATCAATGGTGGTAAGACTTGTGCAGTCTTGGAATGCTTTCCACCCAATACTCGTGACGCTACTTGGAATCTGAATGCCAGTCAGACTGTAACAACGATCAAACGAACTGTCCGGTATACTAGTAATACCTTCGCCAATTGTGACACTTGTGAGACTTGTGCACTGTAAGAATACCCCTCGCCCCAAATTGGTAACGCTATTTGGTATTTCAATACTTGTAAGGCTTGTACAGTTTTGGAATGCGTAAGACTCAATGCTTGTGACACTATTGGGTATAATTACATTTGTTAGATTTTTCGTATCTGCAAATGCACGATACCCTATATTCGTAAGACTATCGGGAATTATGACGCTTGTGAGGTTATGGCAATCATAGAATGCATATTCCCCAATACCCATAACACCATCAGGTATATTATATATGGCGTTCGTTTTCCCCTTTGGGTATTGCATCAGCAAGGTTAGATCCTTGTCAAAAAGTACACCATCTAAGCTGCTGTAGAAATTATTTTCAGAGGATACGGTAATATTGGTAAGGCTCGTACAATCCCTGAATGCATCATTACCAATATTTGTCACGCTATCAGAAATCGTGATGCTAGCGAGACTGGAGCAACCCCTGAATGCACTGCTCCCGATGCTCGTGACGCCGTTAGGAATTGTCATGCTGGTGAGACTGGAGCAACCCCTGAATGCATCATTACCAATATTTGTCACGCTATTGGGGATGGTGATGCTGCTGAGACTGGTGCAACCATAGAATGCACTACTCCCAATGCTCGTGACGCCGTTAGGAATTGTTATACTGGTGAGGCGAGTGCAAAACCTGAATGCATCATTGCCAATATTTGTCACGCTATTGGGGATGGTGATGCTGCTGAGACTGGTGCAACCCCTGAATGCACTGCTCCCGATGCTCGTGACGCCGTTAGGAATTGTCATGCTGGTGAGACTGGAGCAACCGCTGAATGCATCATTGCCAATATTTGTCACGCTATTGGGGATGGTGTATGAACTCGCTGTTTTTCCTGCGGGGTATGCAATGATCATGGTTCCGTCATTGTTAAATAGGACTCCATCTAAAGTGATGTAATAAGGATTAGCTTCATCAACTGTAATGTTGGTCAGGCTAAAGCAACCGCTGAATGCGCCATCTCCAATTTCGGTAACGCTATCGGGGATAGTAATGCTCGTGAAACTCTCACACCTCGCAAATGCATAATCCCCAATAGTTGTTACGCTATCGGGAATTGTTATGCTTGTGAGATCTCTGCAAAATCGGAATGCTGAATACCCAATACTCGTGACACTATTTGGGATGTTTATGTTACTAAGGCTTGAACAATTCCAGAATGCCAAATCCCCAATTTCTGTAACGCTGTCGGGAATAATAATGCGCATTAGGCTGAATTGCGAAGAAAATGCATTATTCCCAATCCGTCTTACAGGAAGCTCTTCAATCGTCTCAGGAATAACCAAAACGAACCCAGGATTCGTATGCCCTGTAATGGTAACTTCGTCGTTGTTAATGGTGTAGATGAAACGACCACGTGCAATTGCCTGATTTGAGAAAAGCAACATAAAAGCTGCGATTGGCAAGATAGAGTAAAGTATATTTCTGCCTGTTTTCATGCCCCAAATTCCTTGCTCTTTAGATAAAATGCGTCAGCAGCCCAATTAACCCATTTAATTTCACATTATTCAACGACAAAGAGGGGATAATTAAGGCTTTTTATTCACTTCTCAACGCCTCCAACCTAATAACGACCTTACCGCTTTCATCCCGCTCAATAATGTACTCTTTTGCCCAAGCATCAAAATCATGCCATCCCGATAATTGAATTTTATGCGTCCATTTCAAACCGTTTTTCTCACAGGTATAAATGGAGAGAAATCTTTGGTAAACACCTGTCCCACGTCCTCGTCCATGCTCCACAAGAATTTCCATTTTCCCGTTGCCTGTTAAATCAAAGGCATATGCGGCAAAACGTCCATAAGAGGCAAAGAAGTGGTCGTCCTGTATCTTGCCATTAACAACCAAGGCATATTTTTCAATCTCATTACCAACGCAATGGATAGTGATGTTGGCTTTAATATCTATTTCTCATCCCTCCCCAATTTAACAGGCTATTTCATCATGGATTTTCACTGCCAATCAGTGAAAACCTAGGTAGTGAAAACGGGTTCGGACTGAGACTGGCAAAAGCACGTTCTTGGATTTCTGACTCGGAATCGTCATGCAAACGAGATGAGCAAAGGATTTCGGCAGTGAACGTATCGCCAATATACCCTTGATTTATTGGGGTTTGCAAAAAGGTGGCGGATTTCAGGACATAAAAAAACGGCTCAGAACAGTCAACAGACAGGTTCTAGCCGTGGTGTAATTGGCTCCGGCGGCTGGGCTCGAACCAGCAACCAAGTGGTTAACAGCCACCTACTCTACCATTGAGCTACGCCGGATTGAATTGCAGCATCAGAACATAATCCGAAGGACTACGTTCTGTCAATCCCTCTTTTGTTTTTTGGACCTTCCCCATTTTTTAGCAACCATTTTCTGAAGGTATATACTCGCCATGAGAATGGCTATTAGGATAAAAGGAGAAGAAGAAACATTTTCGATGCATCGACATTTTTGCTTTGACCCATACTCGCTTACGTCTATAATCCGCGTTTCCCGTTTTTATGGATGCAGTACGTCTGCATGGTATAAAAACATACTGCATGCATAAGCATGCATCACCAATATGCGAGTGAAAGAAAAGCAGGGAGAGATTGTTTTGACGAAAATTATACTAGGCCTTCCGAAAGGCAGCTTGCAAGAGGCAACCTATGCAATGATGCGCAAAGCCGGATTTCACATTTCCTCCGGGTCGCGCTCTTACATTCCATCGGTAAATGACGAACATATCGAGGCACGCCTTATTCGTGCGCAGGAAATCAGTCGATACGTCGAATTGGGCATGCTAGATTGCGGCATCACCGGACACGATTGGATCGTTGAAAACGGATCCGACGTCGTCGAAATCGGCGAATTAATATACGGCAAACAAGGGTTTCGTCCCGTCCGCTGGGTCCTCGCGGTTCCAGAAAGCTCTCCCATACAGTCCGTTAAAGATCTCGAAGGCAAACGGATTGCCACCGAAGCCGTGGGGTTAACCCAAAAATATCTGGCAGACAATGGCGTTAAAGCAGATGTTGAGTTCTCCTGGGGTGCTACCGAAGTAAAAGCCCCCGAATTGGTTGACGCCATCGTCGAACTGACGGAGACTGGGTCTTCCCTGCGAGCCAACAAACTCCGCATTGTAGACACCGTTATATCCTCGACAACGCGTTTGATTGCAAATCGCAATGCCGTAGCAGACCCCGGAAAGAAAGAAAAAATCGATCAGTTGATGTTATTGCTAGGGGGGGCTTTGGCAGCCGAAGCAAAAGTACTGTTAAAACTCAACGTGAAAACCGATGGACTCAATGCCATAACGGAAATCTTGCCCTCTCTGCATGCACCAACGATCAGCCCGTTGCAAACAAGCGATTGGAGCGCGGTCGAAACAGTCATCGATGAAGCCGTTGTCCGGGAGATTATCCCGCGCTTGAAATCGGCTGGAGCAGAAGGTATAGTTGAAATTCCCCTAAACAAGGTAATTGCCTAGATACGGAATTTCGTTCATCAGGAGGAAAAAGTGGGTTCGATCAAAAAAAAGCGTCGCAAAAAAATGACGAAGCACAAGTATCGCAAACGCGTACGTGCTGACCGTCACAAAAAGAAATAAGCCGGGAGGTTATCATGCGGTTGGGACTGCTCCTTTTTATGGTTGCAGCAATAATCCCTGCCGGATGCCGTTCGGTTTCATATCAGACGGCAGACTCCGCTGCAGTGGAGCCTGCCGTCTTGTCATATCAAGAAACAGAGCTAGCTGAAGCCTTATCTTTGTTCTTGCGCGGTCGCCTGCTCGAAGAAGAGTACGGACAGGGCGCAAGGCAAGCTCTGCCATTTTATCAGACGGCTACCGAAAAAGCGCCAGGCAGTCATACTGTGTATTCCCGTATCGCCATAGAGGGTATGCACAGAGGTGACCTCGATGCCAGCATTAGCGCCATGGAAGCATCCCATGCTGCTCAAACCAATGATCCGATGCGGCAAATTGACTTGGGCGCTATGTACCAATTGGCTTACCGACTTGAAGAGGCGGCGGACTTATATGAAAAAGCACGCATGCACCAGCCTACCAACACCGCCCTTTATATTACACTCAGTGATATTTACTTCACGTATGCGCAAGACAGCAAGGCATTAGAATTGCTCGCAGATGGCTTCAGGCAGGCAGAGGATGCCGAAGCCCTTTACACCCACCTTCACCAGCATGTTCGGCGATTCGTCGCACGAAACGAATTGTCTCGTGCAATCGATGCCTTGGAAATACTTGCGGAGCAGAAATATGACCCCGCGGAAACCTACTTCATGATCGGTGAGCTTTACATTGCACAAAAAGCAATATCGGATGCCACGTCAACCTTCTATCGCTCGATAGAATTCCCGAACGCGCCCGCAGCAGCTTACCTTCGGCTCGCGGCATTGCTACAGGAGAAGGATAAATCTTTAGAGGCAGTACGTATCATGCGCAAAGGGTATGACGCATATCCCGATAGCATTTCTTTTCCCGTGGCACTTGGTAGTCTACATTTCGATAAAAAAGAGTATGAAGATGCACTATGTGCCTATAAAGACGCTCTACGAATATTCACCGAACAAGCCCACCAAAACGACCAAATCGCAAGCTATTCCCCAAAAAATCTTCTGATCGCCAAGGCTACAGCCCAAGCACAACTACAACAGCTCGATGATGCGGCCCAAACCATGCAAAACGTCCTCGATCAAACCCCCGATAGCCACATCGCTATGAATTTTCTTGCGTACATGTGGGCCGAGTTGGACAAAAATCTCGATGAAGCCTATTCACTCAGCCAACGCTCATTGGAAAAAGATCCAGATAACGGCGCGTATCTTGATACACTTGGTTGGATCTATTACCGCAAAGAAAGGTACGATCAGGCTCTGAAATACTTACGCAAAGCACAAGAACAGTTAGGCCCAGACCCCGAAGTGCTACTGCACATTGGGGATGTGTATGCAGCTCTGGGAGACCAGAAGCGGGCAAGAACATACTGGAAAAAAAGCATACAGGAGGACCCTACGCCAGAAAATCGCGCGCGCGATCAAATGAAAAGCCTAGATATGGACCCTGAAAAAGCATTAGAGGAAGAAAATGCAGATCAGCGGTCATCAGACAAAGTCGACCAACAGACAGACATAACCGAAAACACACCTGCAGCAGGTGCAACGCAGACACGTCAAAACAAGCAACCCCAGGACGACATTCCCACAGAAACAGACACAGACACGGGAGATGCTGATTGATGCCAGCCATACACCAATTCACCGCCGGCTTTGCTTGGCATGATGCCATTAGCAATGAAGCGCATCACTTCCGCAATATTTTTCGCCAATGGGGCTATGCATCCGAAATCTTCTGCGATCCAGCAAACACAAGCCGGGATCGACGACAAGAAGTCAAAGACATTCACACGGCTGCATCCACAATAGGTCCCGACGACTTAGTGTTGTTGCATTTATCCATCGGTTCTGTAGCCAATAGCATCTTCGCTGCATTGTCTTGTCGGAAAAGCATTCTCTATCACAATATAACACCGGCGTATTACTTCCAATTTACCAACCCGCAGACTGCTGCCCACTTAGAGCGCGGACGCGAACAGGTTCTGGCTCTCGCCGGGAAAGCCCCTATCAACTTAGCTGATAGCGCTTTTAATGCACGGGAATTGGAAGAAATGGGATACGAACAGGTACAGGTGCTACCTATTGTTATCGACACCGACCTGATGCGTATTCCTCCCAACTCGCGAATCATGAAACGGCACAAGGATGGCATGCTCCATGTCATTTTTGTAGGAAGATGCTCACCAAACAAGAAAATCGAAGATGTATTGCGCGTATTTGCATGGCTCCAAAAAAACATTACCCCGCTATGCCGTTTGACCCTTATCGGCTCAAAAGCAGGAAATGAACGCTATCATGCCATGCTTCTGGCGATGTGCAAGGAATGGCAACTTGCGAATGTCGAATTCACCGGCTCCGTCTCTCAAGCAGATCTACATGCCTATTACAAATCTGCACATGTTTTTCTCTGCATGAGTGAACATGAGGGGTTTTGCATCCCCCTGATAGAAAGTATGATGTATGATGTTCCCATTGTCGCAATGGCGAATGCGGCTGTTCCAGAAACACTAGATCATGCAGGAATACAGCTAACGGAGCGGCAGTACGATATCGCCGCAGAAGCAATATATCAATTATATCAAGACGCCGATTTACGCAATGCGGTTGTAAAAACGCAGCATGACCGACTTGCACGGTATAAAAGCCGCAACCTCGAAGCAGAACTCCGGGAAGCGCTAACCCCGATCCTACCGTCAAGATGAATACCTTTGTCTCTCATTCCGCAAATGAAACGCTAGACATCGCCGCCCATATCGCATCTCAACTGCATCCCGGAGATGTCGTGGCACTTTTCGGTTCGCTCGGTGCTGGGAAAACGACCTTTGCCAGGGGGCTTGCCAATGCTCTGGGTGTCAGTAGCTCCGTAAGCAGTCCAACATATACCATTCAGCACACCTATAAAGCGAAAGGGGCTTCACTACATCACATCGATTTATATCGCCTCATGACTCCTGATGATGTGGACATGCTAGACATCGAAGCCTGCTGGGAATCTCGTGACATTACCATTATCGAATGGCCCGAACGCGCAGGCGACCTGCTCCCGCCGCAAACATGGCGGATTCATATATCCATGGATCTGTCTCCGGAAGAACGCCATATCGAAGTTATACCCCCAACCCATCATAGCAAATTCATAAATAACGAATAAGACGAAAAACATGCACGCGAGCTCGTTTTCCCATATTGTACGATACGTGTACTTCCCATGTTCGGCACCGGAAGAATGATACATCTGAACCTTATATAGGATCATGGAGTGATAACAGGCAGACAACTGTGCGCTCTAATAGTAAAGATTAAAACCGATATAAGGACCATGGATAGACTCTCTGCCTGCTTGTACCCATCGATAACCAGACTGCAAAGACAGATACCTGCGCACATAACCGATTGAAATGTCATAATCACGCGTAGTGTGTCCCCCAAGCCAACTCACCGTAGGTGCCATGCGAATCACCATTCTATTATACGGATACCAGTTCAGTGGGGATGTTACAGAAAAGCCGCTCGTGCTTCGCTCTCCATCCAATAGTAAAGCCCCCATCCCGATAGCCATCTCAAATCGCTGATCGGAAGAAAACCGCAACAGACCGTGTATGTTCGTCAAACGTAGCGTTTCGGCAGGATCACGTTCTGAATACCTTGTGTGCCGAACCTGCAAGGCCCATGGTCCATATCCCGTCTCGATCCGACTATCAATACCGTCTAGCTTTGCATCAACATATTGATAAGACAAATCCGCACGAAAAAATGGTAAATCAGGATCACCCGCCTGCCGGACCCAATCTTCTGCGATATGTTCCAGTGCGGGACTTGGTGATACTCGATCCAAACTGCCCGCCATCATATCTCCACCTACTTCGGTCAAAGGAGAGATGATGATCTCGCCAATTACATCCGCAATGATATCGGAAAAAGCACTACCCAAAAGACAACCGCGCGATTCCGCTTGATGCCGATTCCGCCTAGTTGCGGAAGATTCAAAATCACGCAATTGACTCGAATGCACCGTAGCATGAAACAATGAAAAGCCAAGAATTATGATAAAGGCAATACGCACCTGCGCAATACCCCTCTGTTCTATTTTCCTTTCTGTCCCATGTTTGAATCCCATTCCCTCTCAACCCTTCTCATCAGATCCCATCAAACGACTGTCGGTTACGCCACATGTCTTTCAGCGGAAGCAATATCGCATCACCTGACTGAGAGTCATGATTCCAAGGAACACCACCATGATCGGAAAAATTCCGTCCAACGCTGTATACGACAAAGGCCGGATCTGTTTGGGTCAGAAACAACACACCTGACAGCGGATCTATAATCATCGTTTCCGAAACATATCCAGAATCGACAAGTTGTTGGAGATGCTCGGGTGGATGCCCATTATCAAGGGTATATAAACGAACCGCCAGCCGTATTAACAGCAAACGTTCTGAGGCTATAAATTCGCGATAACGTACCCCGAATTTTCCAGAAACCGGCACGAGAACCTGAAGGATCTGATAAGAAATAGCTCTACCAACAGTCGCATGGAGTTCCTCTGCATCTTGCAGGGAAAAAACGCCTTCCTGCTGGTTGGTTATCGCATGTTTCCATGCAAACATAACGCGATCCATATCGAGATCCCCTCCGATTTCTTCCACTGCCGCCGCAATTTCATCGTCTAATTCGCCCATTTCATCAGAAGGACGTGTTGTCAACCCTTCGATGGTAAGCGCATGGATGCTGCTTAGCTCGCTAAGTGTATCATGCTCCCAGTTGTCGATAGAAAGAATGGCACCGCGCTCCATCTTCTGCCTCACCTTTTCATCAACGCCTGCCTGTTTTACGTTTTTCATCATCTGCAGGTGATAGGGCAATAGTTTTAATCGCATGTCGGAAAATAGCTCTCGAACCGTATTTGTGGCCATATGCCGCTCACCAACCATTACTTCATCTATGCTGGGTATTTGCAAATATTGCTGCGTATATTTCGCAAGGGTCGGAGCAAGCAATGTATCAGGAATACTGTCGATAGAGGCAGCCAAAACGGGATATTGCATACTCCTGCAAGAAATATGAATCAAAATATGCAGTAAGGTACCAGCTCTCGAGACGCGCTGACCAATCGCATGAAACGGATACAAGAAACAGAGCGCATCGTGAGATCTGCCATCAAGATACATTTCAATGGCATGAACCGTTGCAACGTTATTCATACGCAGCCACGGCGATAAATAGGGAAATGTCGTCTCTGCAGAGAACGTTGTTATATCGGGCAAACTCCAAAAATCTACCTGAGCCGCCTTTGCAAGTATGTCAAATATCGTCTGATGTTCAGCAATAAATGCTTGCGCTGGCGCACCAATAGGCTCTCCATGATCGCGGAAACGCCTGATTTCCTGCCATATGGCAGGATCCAATGTCGCATACAAGGCGTCATGCTGTTCACACGCTTGCATGTACAAAACATACCCGTCATTCGGTCGATTGCCTGGCAGAGAACGGCAACCGGAACTCATGATACATATGCTAATAAAGATGATGATACATTTCATTTTTATGACAATAGGTAACGAATGCACAATCTTATGCATACTCTCAGACAACAATAGCTCGTGTCTACCCAAAAGACGATCAGCTGAAACTCGACACCAGATACCGGACCCCCTACAATACGGGCAACCTTATCGAGAAAGGATTTTTAGAGATGCCTACTGAATTAATCGTTGCACTGGATGTTCCGAATGCCAACCAAATACCGGATATCGTAAAGAAGCTCCCTGATAGCGTCAGTTTTTACAAAGTGGGACTTGAACTATATACCGCAGCAGGTCCCCAAGCGCTTACCTATTTGAAACAAGCAGGCAAGAAGGTCTTTCTAGACCTGAAACTACATGATATTCCACGGACCGTGGGACGTGCCGTTGATAGTGCCACAACATGCGGCGTAGATATGCTTACCGTTCATGCTTGTGGAGGAAAAGCGATGCTCGAGGCCGCCGCTCAGGCAGGAAACAACCGTTTGAATATCGTAGCCGTTACAGTCTTAACCAGTCTAGATCAGATGGATTTGGAAACAATCGGCGTACAGCGTACATTACAAACCCATATTCTTGCACTAGGCGAACTCGCAATAAAAAGCGGCTTACAAGGCCTCGTTTGCTCTCCACTCGAAACCCGGAGCTTCAGGCAGAAACTGGGACAAGCCCCCCTACTGATCACACCAGGCATCCGCCCCGCTGGCACCGCAGCTGGAGACCAAAAACGCATTGCCACACCCGCCACGGCTGTTGCCGATGGCTCTTCCTATATTGTTGTAGGACGCCCCATCCTCGAAGCGGAAAACCCTGGCCTGGCAGCTGAGCAAATTATGACCGAATTACACCAATCGGAACCAGTAGCATGAAGGTGTCGGATATCCCTTACGTCAATCGAAAGCTCAAAGAACATTATGCCAAAGCGCAACATGCCCCAGTTATAGAATTCATGCGCGTGCAAGCTGGTAGCCCCTTTCGCATTCTGGTGGCCACGGTTCTTAGCGCCCGCACCAAAGATGAAACAACATCCGTCGTTGTACAACGCCTTTTTTCTCATATCACAACTCCAACTGATCTCGCGGCGGCTCCTGTTGACACGATCGCAGAATGGATTTTTCCCGTCGGCTTTTATCGCACCAAAGCGAAGCACCTCAAAAGCATGGCACAGGTACTATTGGATCAATATCATGGCGAAGTACCGAAAACCGTTGAAGAACTTTGCAAGTTGCCCGGGGTGGGAAGAAAAACGGCAAACCTCGTTGTGACGGCCGCATTCGATGACTACGGAATTTGCGTAGATATCCATGTACACCGCATTTGCAATCGACTTGGTCTCGTAAAGACGAAAACACCGCACGAAACGGAAATGGAACTAAGGCAATCATTGCCCAAACGGTACTGGAAAGGTTGGAACCGTTATGTCGTTGCATTCGGACAAACCCGCTGCACCCCACGCGCCCCCGCATGTCATGATTGCCCCATTCAAAAAGTCTGCAATCAAGTTGGCGTAACAGCAAAAAGGAAGCCTCCCGCATGATTGCTAAAACGGAGGCAATTCCAGTCCGTATTGCATCATATGGAGGATCATCCCATATTGTAACTTGGATTACACCAGAATACGGAAAAATCGGAACCGTCATCAAAGGGGCACAACGCCCCAAACGAGTCGGGGGCGGACAATATGATCTAGGATATGTATGCGAGCTACTCTTCTATGAACGCGAGCTCAATGGGTTACACACCCTTAAAGACTGCCTCGCACTTACCGCACGACGCCACATGAGAGGACAATGGCAAAAAACAGCCTTGCTCAGCTATTTTTGCTTGTTAGCGGGTAGCGGCACATTCCCTCGCGTAAAAAATCCGGTTCTATACCAGAACCTCATACTTGCATTACAGGCACTGGAGCGCACAACATCTCTAATCCCCCTTATGCTTTGGTTTGAATTTCAACTGCTATCGATCCACGGCACGACCCCACAACTGCAACACTGCATCATTTGTCGCAGCACCCCGAAAAACCCGGCGCTCTTATCTCCAAAAGCGGGCGGAATGATCTGTCCTGCCTGCAACACCTATCGTGGCTTCACAACCTATTCTGTAAATACGGACACGTTACGCTTTCTACAGGTGATACAGCGACTGCAGAAGCCCTTGCCTGCAACCAGTATGAAAAGCCATCAGAACATCTCAGATACGGGTATTACCGCTATTGGACACTTCATCTCCCTATGGATGGATATCTCTCCACATGCGCGAGACATCGCAATACAAATGACCCAGCTAAAATTACCACGAAAATAACAGTTTTTTTGTTTTGTTGTGAAAAAAAACTGGCAAATGATGTGCATATTGTATAATACACCTATTGTATAGAAAGGAGTTTCAAGATAACTATGACAATTTCTTCCGATAAAAAACCAAAAGAGAGACTGGAGATATCAACCGCTGAGCGTTTTGGAAAAAGGTTGCGCCTATGGCGTAAGGCTGAAGGCCTGCCCTTGAAACGTGTTTCGCATGACCTTGATGTGTCCGTTTCGGTGGTGAGTCAGTGGGAGCGTGGACTACGCTTTCCTTCTGTAAGAAACCTCGACCGCATTGCCCAGTACATGGATATACCTGTTTGCAGTCTTTTATATGAAGGGAAAAATGACTGCCCACACAGAAATCGCAATGCGTAAGGCATAACGCAACATAATGCTTGAGGATCACCAACCCTGTGCCACTTGAAATAGAGCGAAAATTTCTTGTATGCGATCTACCTGCTGATCTTGAGCATCATGGGAAGATCAAGCAGTGCTATCTGCAAGCAAACCCTTTGCGATCTGTTCGCGTTCGTATAACAACCGCAAATAAAAATATACCTTGTGCATGCATAACCATAAAAGGACCAGCAAAATCAGGCCATTATACGCGTCATGAATTTGAGTATCAAATACCTTTCGACGACGCAGAAAGAATCATGACCCTCTGCGATCATCCCCCTATTCACAAAGATCGCTATGTATATTATCACAAAGAAAACCGCTGGGAAATAGATGTATTCAAGGGCAAGAATGAAGGTCTTCTGCTTGCAGAAATCGAATTGCAAGATGAAACGGATAGCATATCCATTCCGCCTTTTGTGACAAAGGAAGTAACGGGAGATCCTAGGTTCTTCAACCTCTATTTGGCATACCATCCTTATACAACGTGGTAATCAAACCAAAAAAGGAGTCATACAAATGGTCACACACATTGTTTTGTGGAAACTGCATCAGCGTGAAGATCTATCAGCTGTGCATGCGCAGCTTGCGTCTTTAGCAGATCGTGTGCCGGGAATAAAGCGCATCGTCGTGGGGATACCGAATACACCTGATGGGCCAATGGCTGATATTTCTCTCTATACCGAATTTGCCACCTGGGATGACCTACAAGCATACAAAGTGCATCCTGAACACCAAAAGGTAGTCGAGTTTCTCAAAACACGCGTGGCAGAAAGACATGTTTCGGATTACGAAATATAGACATTCGCTAAACTTTTGAAATCACAAATGGTGCGCGATGTTTCTTCCTGCTTAGTCACTGATTGTTGAACTGCAGGCACATAAAAAAGGCTTGGCCCTTGATGGCCAAGCCTCTGAATAATGGCACAAAGAGACCTATCATTCATATTTTACCGTACAACCGTACGGCGTTGTATCCGTGATTTCGACTTCCTCTCCAGCAAGCAAAGCTTCTACAGCAGCCTTGACATAATTATCGGCTCGTTCAATGTCATCTGGATTTACAGAGCGAATGCTGTCGATGGCTCCCTGATAGGCGATACGCCCCTCGGTATCAATGACATACATGTGCGGTGTCACCCGCGCACCAAACGCACGACCAACATCTCCACTTTCATCTAGCAAAACGGGCGCAACAACACTCCAATCTTCCATGCGCTGTTTCCAGACTTCTTGGGAGAAATGACCTTGCGTGCCTGGCGCGGACGAACAGATCGTTAACCATACAATTCCTTGATCAGCCATGGCCTTTTGCCACTCCTGCATGACCCCGGGATTGTAAAACTTACGAACGAAGGGACAATCGTAATTGGTCCACTCCAGTATAATAATACTGCCTAGATGATCATGTAGCGTATGCTCATTACCCGCAACATCAGTTAGGGTAAAGTCTGGGGCCGCAGCTCCTGTTTCAACAGCTGCCTGCGCAGTCCCTACTTGAATCCCCACAATGGCTAATATTGCCAGGCTACCACGTAACATTTTCCTTACGTCCATCTCTTTTTCCCCTTTCACTTAATCTGCGGCACGTTCCGCGTTCTCTTCTCCGTCAGCCCATCCGCCAGCTTCAAGTAGAGCATCCCAATCGTCTACTTCCACGACAGCTTCTCCATCAGAGGCCATCGGCAGCGTTAGGGTAACACGATCTTGAAAAGGCAGACATATATCCTTACAAATCATCCACACAACATGAAATATCCCTTTGAAGTGGACATCATCCGGAACATCGACCGGTATCGTTATTTCGTTTAAAAGCACAACTTCCTCTTTAAATCCATAGTATGTGCCAACAGAATCAGAAAAAGTTTCATGCGGAGGGAACCGCCACGCTCCGATTTCGACACCTTCCGGCGCATTCAATGTGATGTTAGGTGGCATGCCAGCATCACCGGGATCCTCGGCATACGTATACCAGTTTTCCGGCACTTCAATACGTAAGGCAATTGGAACCGTGTAACCTGGTTGAAAAGCATTGACCCCAGCATGTATGCTTATGGTAGATTTGATTACATCTGCTGATGCTCTACTAAGCATCATGGCAAATATGAACACATAAATTATTAATATTTTTTTCATCATAGCTCCTCTTTCGCATGTATCGGCAGATTGTCTCTACCCTTACATATTTTATAACGTTTTTTACACTACAATTCTTATCTGGCCTTTCATTGTCGCAGTGCTTTTAACAGCAAAAAAGGGGTTATACGCAGCAATTCTCATTGTGCGCACCAAAACCTGAAGATTCCGGCTACAGCAAATACTACAAAAAGGTTTTTCTCCGATTTTACACCGTTTTCCATTCCGCCTAAAGGCAGCTGCGTCTAATAAGAGAATTACTGTGTGTGCGACTGTTCCTTCATAACAATCACCCCCTTGAAGGGTACAAGATGTGCCAAGGATGCGCTTGGCGAGAAATGACTACATCAACCATTTCGCGAATTTCATCACTGGAGGCAATATCATTGAAACGTCTACGGATGTCAGCCCAGTGTTCCAGTCCGGCGAGATATTGGATCAAATGACAGCGAAATTGTAAAGCGGCCGCATGGTCTGGGTCCATGCGCTTTTTTCTTCGCCAAGCTCGTTCTTTGCATTTGAGTGCAATCAGCGCATCCAAGTGCGCGTGAATCACCTCCCGTAACGCAGCGTAGTCACGCACAGGAATCGTTTCATGCTGCAAAAGCCTTTCCGCATCCGCTAAAATCCACGGATTTCCAACGGCCCCACGTGCCAATAGAACAGCATCTACACCATAATGCCGTAGGGCATAAACAGCCTGCTTAGCTGTTCGAATGCCTCCATTGCCAATAATCGGAATCGTGGCCGCATCCTTTACGGAAGCAATAACAGACCAATCGGCATCCCCCTTGTGATGTTGGTCCGCAAAACGCCCATGAACCGCCATTGCTGCTGCCCCCGCATCTTCTACATGCCGGAGTATTTCCATAATTTGAAGGGAGCCTACGTCAAATCCAATTCTGGTTTTTACCATCACAGGCAACGTCACAGCATCTACCACGGCCTTTACAATTGTACCGATTCGTGCAGGATCACGAATCAAGGCTGCCCCTGCACCTTTTGCAACGATTTTGCGCACAGGACAACCACAATTTATGTCGACGGCGGCAAAACGACCTGTTGCTTCCAACATTCTCGCGGCGTCTGCCATTACTGCAGGGTCTGAACCATATATATGGGCTGCCACTGGCCTCTCTTCAGGTTCACAGGCCAACAAATGCCATGATGGAGCAGAACGCCTGATGAGGCCCTGCGCAACAGCCACCTCTGTATAGAAAAGGCCTGAACCAAAACCACGAAATACACGGCGCATCGCCTGATCCGTATATCCCGCCATCGGCGCAAGCCAGAAGGGAGAACGCAACATCAATGAATACAATCCCATAATTCCCGAATCCGTTCCATGGGCAACCCCATGACATTCGTGCGCGACCCGCAACAAGACGCAACAAGCAAATCTCCACTTTCATCAATGTCATAAGCGCCCGCGCGGTCATAGGGCTGTACACGATCAATATAGGTCTGGATATCCGCCGGTGAAAGTTTTTTGAAAGTAACCGCAGAAGTCACAACACCATACCGCAAGGGTTTGTCCCCCTCCTTTGCATACCCCAATGCATAACCGGTATGCACAGACTGCACACGCCCAGACTGGCGCTGCAACATCGCTTCCGCATCACTCCTGTCACGCGGCTTCCCTAACACCATACCATCAATTTCAACCGTTGTATCCGCAGTAAGAATTAAGGACTCCGGCTCTTGCTCACAACACCAACGCCATTTAATCAATGCATTTTCCTGCACAAGCGCGCGGGGCAAGAACCCATCCGACAGTTCTTCTACATGAGGAGTTAAACAGCGAAACGGAACCCCAAGCGTTGCCAACAAACGCTTGCGACGTGGAGATTGTGACCCAAGAATCAAATCCATTTGCTATTTCCTTGTCCGCGAACGCAATCATGTCGATAAGCACGGGAAACCATACAATACAACATAAGACTCAAGCCCTCTTGACGTAATCACGGAACCCGGAAAACCACTTGCAATCCTCCATTTCCTTTTCATGCAAATAGGCATAAAACTGCTCGACACGTTTCAGCAGACCGGGATCCATAACATGTTCCATACGACAAGCATTCTCCTCAGCTACATGCTCTTCAACAAGCAGCACATCTTGAAGAAAACGCCGTAACAAATCATGACGCCGCGCCACCCGTTGAGCCGCACGCCGCCCCGCCTCCTTCAAAACAATGCGTCCATACGGTTCATAGTCTATCAAACCTTTTTCCGTGAGCATTTTCAAGGCGGCCGTGACCGTTGATTTGTGCACAGCTAGCTTGTCGGCCAAGTCACGCACGCGGGCACGACCCCGCTCAGCCTCTAATGTGATGATCGCCTCCAAATAATCTTCCTGAGCTGCTGATATGGTTGGCATATCCATAGGGTTTTCTTTCATGTATTCGATACCAAAAACATACAGAAACGGGGGGCGTAACCCTTTCCTTTCTGACGAAAAGATCATTTGTACTTTTTATATGCTTCTTACGAACAATCTACAAAAACGTGTTTCGGGCAAAAGGAGACGTAGCAAAATCGACAATTGACTACACGTTAAAAAGAAAGTGGCACACATCACCATCTTCGAGTACGTAATCCCGTCCCTTGGTTAGCATCTTACCCTGATCTTTCGCGGCAGACTCAGAACCAGCCACTAACAAGTCTTCATACTTAATGACCTCTACACGGATAAACCCACGCTCAATATCACTATGAATTTTACCACCCGCCACAGGAGCAAGCGAATCTTTGCGTATCGTCCAAGCCCGGCATTCAGCTTTTCCTGCCGTATAAAACGACATGAGCCCCTGTGCATCATAGGCCGCAGCATTGAACCGATCCAGGCCGCTCTCGCTCAAACCTAAACTCTCTAAAAATTCTTGACGCTCCGAGGCCTCCTCCATCGATGCAATTTCCTGCTCGATCAGACAGGAAACAGCCAATCGACCATGGTTACCTTCTGTTTGGCCCTCAGAGACGTTTTCTACCACCAGAACAGGCAGCATGGTCAACAAACCCAAACTCCGTATGGCTGAAACCGCGTCCTGATCCAAATCGGCATCGCGTAATACAACACCATCTTCCAAATGCTTCATGCAAACTTGCAAGGTGCTTTGCTCAAGTTTCTGCTGGCTCGACAGCCCCGCTTTTGCCTCTTTCTCTAACCGGGCCAGACGCTTTTCAACGAGCTCCATGTCAGCAAAGAGCAATTCGGTACGCAAATCCTCCTCATCGCGGTCCGCATCAACACTGCCTGACGGGTGATAAACCTGATCCGAATCAAAGGAGCGCACTACCAGACACAGCAAGTCACAACGGCGGGCAGCATCTAACCATGCCCGAGACTCGCTTCCCGATGTAGCATCTGGACACAAGACAAAGTGATTATCGGCATATACCGCACGTTTGGCGGCATATAGATCATACAAACGATCAACACGAGGATCACGTATAGGGGCAACGCCCTCAACAACCTCGCCAGGCTTTCTGTTTTCAGAAACGACTCGACCGGTTAACAAGGAAAATAACGTTTTTTTACCTGCCTGCGGGAGGCCAATCAGTGCTATCTTCATGGCTCAGGATTTCTGCTCCCCGTCACCTTCGCCCTGAATGACCTTGGATAACGCCTGAAAGGAATCACGAAGCGTTTCCAAGGCTTGCTCCATCAAACCAAGACGTTCTTCAACAGCAGCACGCTGCCAGCGCTGCTTGGTTTGTTCACGCTCAAGCTCATCACGACGCTGCAAAAGATCTTCAACCGAAGTCTCAAGTCCCAATATCCGCTCCTGCGCATGTTGCAAAGACCGCCGCAAGTGAATGACGCGCAGCTCTTGGTCTTCCTGGCTACTATCTACGTCACCTAATTCCATGCCATCTGGTATGGGAACTTCTATATCATTTCCACAATCAGAACAAGTGATCGTTAATCCGGCACCGCGGTAATCAATAGCTAAACTCTTCGAGCAATACGGACAATCGAAGACGATATCGGACTCTTTGATTTCATCTTCTAACTCAGGAATTTCTGCCATGACCGATGCCTCCGAATTTTGACAAACCCACCACCCTTGACCTACGAATGCGGATCAAATGCAAACCTGCACTACAGACTGGTTGGTTTGACGATTTTGCCTGCCCGTATGCATGACGTGCAAACATTAACTCGACGTGTTGCACCGTTAACAATGGCGCGAACTCGTTGTATGTTCGGCAAGAAGCGCCGACGAGTTATACCCGTCGTGTGCAAACCAATGCCGCCCTTGCTCTTGCGTAAACCCTTACGGATGATTCGATTGCCTGTTGCAGGCCCCTTACCACAAATTTCACAAATTTTTGCCATACTACATTCCTCCAAAAGCTCAATAATCTATCCGACTTGATAGGCATGATGCAAGAATAAAGTTTGCAGCTTCACCCACACCTGCTGTGATATCTTTAGCACCTCACCAGCTATTCAGATTTGCTGCATCATAAGGCAGATTCATACAGGAACTTCATTGTCATCATGACGCGCGCTAGCTGTATACGGCACGAACAGCATCGATAATTTGTTCCTGATCGTCGTCTGTCATGTAGGGGTGCATGGGCAGACTCACAACATGTTCGGCTGCAGATTCAGCTACGGGAAATGTACCTTCCTTAAGCCCCAGCCCCCCAAAAGCTGGTTGCAAATGCAAAGGTACGGGATAATGCACGGCCGTGGGAATACCAGCTTGCGTTAAAGCATCAACAAACACCTGCCGGTCAGGAACTTGTAGCGTGAATTGCGCATAAACACTCGTGTTCTCAGGGGCAACGTAAGGCAATGTGACCCCTTCGATATCACGCAATGCCTGCTTGTACCGATTTCCAACCCGTACGCGATCACAGCGCTCCTGATCAAATATCGGCAATTTTGCCAGCAGAACGGCGGCCTGCAGTGCATCAAGACGTCCATTTAACCCAATGCGTGGGTGGTGATATCTGCGATCCTGTCCATGCTCGCGAATCTCACGCATCAATTTGGCAAGTGCATCATCATTCGTAAATACCGCACCACCATCACCATAGGCCCCAAGTGGTTTGCTCGGAAAAAAGCTTGTAGCACCCACCATGGATAATCCACAAGACTTCCGATCCTTGTACAATGCCCCAAAGGACTGCGCAGCATCTTCGATCACAGGCAAACCATGTTTGCACGCAATCGCATTAATCGTATCCATATCCGCACATTGCCCATATAGGCTGACCGGAACAATCGCTTTCGTCTTCGGGGTTATGGCGTTCTCAATCTGGGCCGGATCCAAATTATATGTCTTAGGATCAATATCAACAAAAACCGGCTTTGCTCCGAGAAATGCAATCATTTCCCCTGTAGCAATAAACGTGAAAGGTGTCGTGATCACCTCATCGCCAGCACCGATTTCCAGGGCCATCATCGCGACCAAAAGTGCATCTGTCCCCGAACTCACCCCAATGCAATGCTGGACACCGACATACTGGGCAAGCATCGTCTCCAAGAGATCGACTTCTGGGCCATTGATGTAAGCGCCATGCCCCAAAACCCGATGCAAACGCCGCTCCAGATCCGCACGAACCGCATCTTGCTGCACGGCTAGGTTTATGAAAGGAACACCAGCGCGCACAGGCAACGTACAATATGCATCAGGCGTCATAACGCGATCACCACCACGGGACAGTAAGGATTCATCCAAGGTTATAATAACACACTTGCCATCGAACCGCGCCACCGCCCGCAAAAGCTGCTCACCCACAGGATCAACAGTGTCCCAGACATCTCCCTCTCCCGACAGTGCCGCCAACCAATGCTTGTCCTCGGCAAATGTCTTGATGCGTGCCCGCGCTGCAGTCTCGGGATGCGCTACCCCCTGCGCCTCCAAAATGGATGCAACGCCCTGTTGCAACGCCCCCACCGCCCCTGCATACAGCCAAACTTTTGATTGCATGGCCAAAACATGCTCAACAACCTGATCCCAAATGGGCACGGCTTCACCGGCGATCAACCGTATCGCAAAACGCGTATCTAATAAAATATTCATCTTTTCCTCCCGCTGAATAACGCTACATACATAAAGTATACTTACATGACGATTATCGTTGATACAAGCAAGCCTAGATCTTCCGGAAATCCTCGAATCTGCGGATCCCAAGCTGGCATAACCGCTATATCATGCCACCTAAAAACTTCTGTATCTGAAACGTCTAAAGGAATACAGATCCATTGCCAACCCGAAAACAATGAAACCGACTCTCTTGCATCCACAGACAAAGCTACACGCTTATCATCATCGCGACCCGTTGTAACCAGAAGCAACAACAGCCTCTGTTCCCGGCCTACCGGTAATGCAATCCGACTATTTGCACGCAACCACTGGGCATCCAGACCGCGCAAAGAAACGGTTTCCGTATCAGCTACAGAAGGCGTAGCTACCCAGCCCCCCCCCTCTCCGGCACCAGGAAGAACATCCGTCAATATTGCACGCCCGTTTCCATTCCACAGTAATGTAATCTCCTTATCCGAAGACATATCAACATCCATCAAAAGCCATCGTTCGGAAACAACCGTATGCTGCATATTTATAGGTGCATCTGTCGCCGTCAATACTTCCAAGTTGTCTGCAGTCCCCCCTGCTGGAATTAAAAACGCAAGAATCGTTCGCCCTGCGTTCAAAACAAACGACAAAGACCTTTCTTTCTCGAATGAAAGGCCTGAAACAGGAATGGTTCGATTTCGCATATGATTGGCCGCACCATCCACCCCCAGACGGCTGCCATCCATTTTCCGAATATACGGATAAGGTGACACTTCGCCTGATGTTGATACGCGGTACATGCTTAGGCGCCGATGAAACGCACTAACGCCAGCAGGGACACTTCTCCTTGCCCTATCCATTCGAACAGTCCGCACCTCATAGTCACCCAGCGGGTGCAAGGATAGCCCGGGCAACGCTACCCCCTTGAACGGCGTAACAAACAAAAACCGGTCATCAGGGCGTCGGCTTACAAGATCAAACCACGATCTTTCAGCTTTCCGATACTCCGTATCGTCCCGATAGCCCCATGCCAACGGTAAAAGCGGCAAACTGGACAACCGCTCCAAAGGCACGGCGGTCTGCGTGTATTCCGCCAACAAAACATCGCCCTTTTCGGACGCAATTTGTGCTACATCACGATAGAAAGCATGTAGCCCCCGATGATTCCATGTCGTATAGAGATGCAAACGCCCTCGCATACCCAAACCCACACAAACACAAACGAACAAGATAATAAAAAAGGATCTGCTCCATTTGACGGGAAACACATGGTCTGTCACACGCGCAATAGAACAAGCACCCCAAAACACCAACGCCATCGTAGAAACAACCAACACAGGAACCAAAAATGTTAGCATTCGGCGCGTTTCAAACATATAATTGTCAGTCCAACCAATCGAAAGAAATGCGGGCAGTAAGACTAGTATCAACAATCGTACCGTATTATCTGCTTGTCTTTTTCCAGACAACAATAGAGGAATCCCTACAATGCTTATGCCGAACCACAGACGCGACATCATACGGGTTACACCAACAAAATCAGTCAGACTCAGATAGTTCGCCGTCCAACTCGGCAAAAAGGGGATAACCCCGTCATCTTGACGGAACCGCATAAGAATGAGGATACTGCCTACAATCATCCAACCCAACAAAAACCCCGAAAACCGTAGAAATGAATCAGAGCCTAGCGGACTTGCGTCAAGATATCGCCTCCATGCCATACCACCGAGCCAAGGCACAAGCACAAAAAGGGCGACCAAACACGTAAACAGAATATTTCGTCCAGGCATTTGTAGCTGCCCCAGAATACCATATGGATCACTAACAAAGGAAACCTGTAAAGATAACAGCGAAACGCCAGCCAATATACCACCCCAAAAGTATGCACGCGCGCCCTTCTTTAATGGTGTCGCAAGAGAAACAAAAAGTACCGGCAACAAAACATACAAGGCAGTAACGTGAAAAAGGGAAGCACCGGCTATCGAAAATCCAGCAAGGAAAGGCTGGATACGACATGCACCAGACTTTTCGGAGCGACATGCACCCCACAAAGATATACCTCCCAAAACCAGCAAGGACGCTGGCCACTCCGCACGTAATGCACGTGCGTTCCAAGTAATCACAGGATGCAACCAATACAGGAGAGCCGCCAGCAAGCTCGTCAAGCGATTCCCTGTCATGCGCCACGTCCAAACACCTAGAATCCACCCAACACAGATGGCAAGCAAAGGCGACACAACAAAGGGCGCATATGTTCCGAATAACCGCGCGGCAAATGCAAGCAATATGGAATAAGCTGCAAAAAAATGCGGACGCACCCTTGCGTCTTCTAACTGATCACGCCATAACACAGCATCCTTCGTGGCGCGAAAACCAGCATGACCATAGCGAAAGAGCGCTCGTTCATCCGACGGAATCATAGCTAATGCAGGATCATCAAAAAAGACCCGCTGGTGATCCGAAAAAGCATAAGCGGCATGCAGGTAACTGCCTGGGTCTTCGCCTGCCTCCAGCTCCTCATCCGGGCGTAAAAAAAACAATAGCGCCAGCACACTGCAAATCATGCCCGCTACAACGAACCCTCTAGACGCTACCCCAAAAATAGGATGAACAGCAAAACCCGTGACCAAAAGAATCCAGACGACAATCGCGAGCCCAACAAGGAAAATCATGACTGTGCACTTTCTTCCGGAGTGACAGCGTTTTGTTGCTGGTCGCCTTGTTTGCCATGAACACGAATTTCAGAAGCACACTGCAACTTGCGGATTCGTTCATCTGCTAACGCAAGCGATCGTACAAGTTCAGCAACATTTGCCTCTAGTCGGCTGATTGTTACCGAGACATGAAAAAGGACGAAAATAATGAAAGAAAACAGCACAACCATTACGATGGCACCATAACTCATGCCCGTCAATCGTGGCCCCCAAATAGCTAATAACGGGGAAAGTGCTCCTAGAAAAAGAAGCATCCCAGTTGCAAGCCACAAAAACGCATAGCGCTCTTGCATTCTGGAAACCCGGATGGCTTCGAGCGTCACACTCAGCATAATAAAACTCAATAATGCAACAACCAGTCGAAGACGCAGCTCCGTGCCATCCTCCCCTAAATATTCAATAATATGCGGGCGGAAACCAACATACACCATAGCCAAACCAAGCCCCAGCCAAACAAGCGCACGGAATCGCCGCGTACGTTTGGACCAGAAGCCGCAAATACTTGCCAAGCATACCAAGCCCCCCAAAACAACGGTAAACATCTGCGGAATTGTCATACCCACTCCTCTGCACAGGAACGATCATATCTCGGATCCACTGCACGGCAGCGGTCTACGAGCAAGGCAATCCCCACCTTGAATAAATAATATATCGTGCCCCATTGGCGAATACTGGAACGCCCCATGCGCCGGGCCCGAAAAGACACCCCTACCTCACAAAAACGATAACCCTGCCGACTTAGCAAAGCTAATGCTTCCGGCTCGGGATAATCTACGGGATACTGGTGAGCGAAATATCCTATTACGGCCCGATTGACCATTTGGAAACCGGACGTAGGATCCGTGATGGTTCGCCGGCAAACCTTGCTTAACGTCCATGCCAGCCAGAATATGCCGGCCTGCCGATACCAAGTACTCCGGTAATCACCACTGCCAAGAAAACGGGACCCCACCACCATATCCACATCACCTACCATCATCCTTTCAACGAGTACCACGCATTCGCTTGGTGGATGCTGCCCATCCCCGTCTACTCGGATTACATAGTCATACCCTTGCTCAAAGGCATAGCGGAACCCTGCCTGCATGGCCCCACCAACCCCAAGATTGTTGGACAAATCCAAATACACACAATGGTTGCGTCGCAACACGCGACATGTCCGATCCCGCGAAAAATCGTTAATAAAGCACACGGGAACAGAACCATACAAAGCCCGAATCTCCGCCAATAAAGGCTCGATATTGGCCTCTTCGTTGTGAACAGGAATCAAGAATATGGTTTTATCCGGCAATTGCATGTCTGAAAAACTACAATATCCCATCATTGCTTGCACGCTTTTCATGCATCAAGAAAGAGCAAAATGATTCTGCCCCTGATTCCTCATAGCTCCCACATGACGCCTCGAAGCAAGAATGAATTATCAATGAGAACAGTCCTGGGTTATAGGGGCCGACCAACCGTTTCGCCATCCCGCCAGCGTTCCCTTGACTTCTGCCCAACACCCGCGGAGCACAAATGCTAACACTCCACCACTCGTAACCGACCATGCAATGGTTTTGGGAAAAGAAGAATATTTGCGTAGATAGCGAATATAGCCAGCTCGATAATAGGCAGCCCGTTCGTATCGCATCGTCTTTATCGTACCAGATCCTTGGTGACAAAGGAGCGGATCTTCTATGGCATACAATTCCCAACCGCAATTTTGCGCACGCGTGCACCAGTCTGCATCTTCAAAAAAGAAAAAGAAACCTTCATCCAGCAACCCAACCGATTCAACCGCCTGCTTACGCAAAAGCAAGGAAGCCCCACAAAGATAATCTAGATTATTATTGGACCGAGGCCGGGTCGGAATAAAAAAGGGGGGACGTAACTGCATGCCTCCCAAAACCGACTCTTGATTGCCGGCGGAATCTCTCTCCTCACGCGCACACCCCACGGCTCCCACGAGATGATTATGTTCCGCAACCTGAACCAGCCGTGACAAAGTAGCGGGAAAACACGTCGCATCATTATTGACAAGCCAAAAATAGTCAGCCTGCTGCCAAGCCGCACGTACGCCTGCATTCACACCACCAGCAAATCCAAGATTTTCAGGCAATGCGATGATACGCGCGGCTGGACAGGCCTCCTCTAACGCCGATACAGAATGGGCCGTTGAGCCATTGTCAACAACCCAAACGAATTGGTTCTTATACGTTTGTCCTGAAAGAGAAGCACAGCACGCACTTGTGTCTTCGAGCCGATTCCAATTCAATACGATGGTAGCGACAGATGGACTATTCATAAACGGTTTCCAGACGTCACACGCTCCCTTTAAGTGACTGGATAAAGGTATGCAGACTGCTTCGCCAGTGAGGAATATCTATGTTCCAGTCCTTCTCAAAAGAAGTCGTATCCAGAACCGAGTAGGCTGGTCTGACAGCAGGCGTAGGGTATTGTGCAGTAGTCAGTGGCGTAATCCGGCATTTCCGTTCAAAAAGACCGGCTTTCATCGCTTCATCCTGTATAGCTTGCGCAAATCCGTACCAAGTTGTATCGCCCTTGTTGGTAAAATGCCAGGTACCAGCCATCGCAGAAGAAGCGCTGACAACGCGTAAAATAGCATCTGCCAAGTCCACCGTATACGTAGGGGCACCATGCTGATCCGCCACCACACCAATTTCTTCACGCTCTCGCATGAACCGCAACATGGTCCCGACAAAATTTGCACCATGCGCCCCGTACAACCAGGCGGTACGAATAATGACATGCTTATCCAAACCCTCCCGAATGGCGGCCTCACCCGCAAGCTTGCTCTTGCCATACACACTGCCCGGATCGACGGCCGCATCCGGCGCATAGGGTACCGTTGCCTGACCATTGAACACATAATCCGTTGATATATGGATCATGCGTGCCCCCAAACGAGCGGCGGCCACGGCCAGTACGCCAGGCCCATCGGCATTTAGCTTGAATGCTGCCGCCTCGTTGCTCTCTGCCGCATCCACGGCAGTCCATGCAGCACAATTCACGATCCAATCTGGTCGGCCAATTTGCTCCAGATAATTTGCAACCGCATCTGCATCCGTGATATCTACTTCGCGGTCCGAAGCACAAACATGGACATTTGCTTTCCGTAACACGAACACAACGTTCGTACCCAGCATTCCCGCTGCACCGGTTACCCATACCCTCATGCAAAAACCTCCGCATCCTGCAGCAAAGGGGCATCACGATCCTTCGAGCTCAGCAGATAATCCATTCCCTTCATCGCTGGCCACGCAATACCAATCGCGGAATCATCCCAACGGATCGTTCGCTCGCTCGACTTATCATATTCAGCTGTGCACTTGTAAACCAACTGGGTATCGTCCGCAAGAGCTAGGAAACCATGCGCAAACCCAGGGGCAATCCAAAGCATTTCCCCTCCCGCTGCACTGATCTCCATGCCAAACCAGCGCCCGAAAGTAGGAGAGCTACGACGTATATCTACAGCCACATCAAAAACACACCCCGATACCACCCGCACTAACTTGCCCTGTGCAAACGGACTTATCTGATAATGTAATCCCCGTAACGTCCCAGCTTTGGAACAAGAATGATTATCTTGTACAAACGGAACATCCAAACCGGCTGCCGCAAATTCACTATGCTTGTAGCTTTCCAGAAACCAGCCGCGATCATCTCCTAAACGGCGCGGCTCAATCCTTACGAGCCCCTCTAGTGAGGCTGTGCTAAACGTAAAAGGCAATGCTACTCTCCTTTTTGATCCATGACTGTTTCATACGCAGCTTGACGTAAATATTGGCCGTACCCACCCTTGGCATACTTATCAGCTAACGCCAGAAGCATATCTTGGTCAATATAGCCCTTGCGGTATGCAACCTCTTCGATACAACCAATCTTTAATCCTTGACGGTCCTCGATGGCCTTCACGAAGTTGGTTGCATCAACCATGGATTCATGCGTCCCCGTATCGAGCCAGGCATATCCCCTACTCATAACCTGAACCGATAGCTTTCCACGACGCAAGTAGGCCAGATTCACATCTGTTATCTCGATTTCACCACGGCGCCCCGGCTCAATACTGGCGGCAATATCCAAAACGTCATTATCGTAAAAATATAGTCCTACTACAGCATAATTGCTCTTGGGCCTTTCCGGCTTCTCTTCAATGGAAAGCACACGGCCTTCCCCATCAAACGCCACCACACCATAGCGCTCAGGATCGTGCACATGATACCCGAACACCGTAGCCCCCGATTCCGCTGTGACCGCCTTATGCAACAAATCAGCAAAACCATGGCCGTAGAAAATATTATCACCAAGCACAAGACACACGCGATCAGTACCAACAAACTCGCGCCCAACGATAAACGCATCCGCCAAACCGCGCGGCTCTGCTTGAACCGCATAAGAAAACTGCATTCCCAGCTCTTTCCCGTCCCCCAACAACTGCTCAAAACGCGGAGTATCCTCCGGCGTCGATATAATCAACACCTCCCGGATCCCCGCTAGCATCAAAGTGGAAAGCGGATAATAAATCAATGGTTTATCATAAATCGGCAACAACTGCTTGCAAACCGGTAATGTCGCCGGGAATAACCTCGTCCCAGCTCCGCCCGCGAGAATTATGCCTTTCATATTCACCTTGCCTCAAAAGTTTACATCAATGTGTTAGTAAAAAAGAAACGTACGATGAGACAATAGTTGCAAGGGAGCAACCATTGCAAGACTCATATGGTCAGTGAAATTCACATCTATCGTCCTTTGGCATAACATCATGATTCCGGCACGACGATGCTGTCCTCTACCAACAGTATGCTATCCTTTCGTATTGGCATGCAATCCTTTCGTATTGGCATGCAATCCTTCCAGCATCCGCTTGATTCCTTCGCGCAAGGTCACCTGCGGCTCCCAACCAAGCGTGCTGCGTGCAAGCGATATATCCAAAACATTTTGCGTCACATCAAATTTTCTGGATGACAGGTAATGCCTGTCAACGGATCGACCAAGCACATCTTCAATCATCTTCAATAAAGTATGAATATTGGTACCCATACCCGATCCAATATTGAAAACAGACGGCACGCCATCGTAATATACCGCACGGGCAAAAGCTTCTGCAACATCGTCAATGTAAAGATAATCCCTGACCACACTTCCGTCTCCCCATACCTCTATGGATTCGTTACGCAGGGCTTTGTGGACAAACGCGGTAACAACACCCTGCCCCGTATCAATTCGCTGCCGGGCGCCATATGCATTGGCAACACGCAATATGCACGCCTTCATCCCATATGAATGCTGAAACATCAGTACATATTTTTCAATCGCCAACTTGGTAATACCATAGGAAACCAACGGATTCGTAGGGTGATCTTCTTTAATCGGTAGCGAAACAGCTCTTCCATATGCAGTCCCGCCGGACGATATAAAAACAATCTTTCCCACTTTTTTCGCAACCATCTCCTGCAAAACCTGAATCGTGGACACAACATTAGTCTGCACATCATAAACAGGATCCTCATTTGAGTTTCCTGGCAATGTCGTTGAAACTAAATGAATCGCAACATCCATCCCCTCAAGGACACGCCCTACATCATGCCTGCACATCAAATCTCCAGTCACCCAATCGACTTGTTCATGCGAATCGAAGGACCGGTAAGGAACCACGCGCGGACGCTCAAAGACACGTATTTGATGCTGATCTTTCAGCAATCGATCAACGACGGATGAACCGATAAATCCACCTCCGCCAAAAACGACTATTTTCATTTTTGTTGAAATCCTGTCAGTTGTAGCACGTAAAAAATAGGGCGCAGTCGATTTGAATAAAATAAACAAACAGAAAGAAAAAGGGCCCATCACATATTTATCGGCCCCGCCTCGCTGGATAATAATGGCAAGACAATAACCATTGCAAGCCAGCATATCTGCGATTCATCAACCTTCGATTATATAATCACGAAGTAAACACGAAATAAAAAAGATTTTTTGGCCTTGAACAGTCGATGTGCAGACATTATACCGGACCCTAACGAGGAAAGTATAAGTCACATAATCTCAATATCGCGAAAGGGCTGATTATGACATTCACGACGGGCTTTAGCATGCTTGCCTATCTTGACCCTGGAACGGGAAGTATGGTCCTGCAATTATTGATCGGTGGTTTCCTCGGCGGAGCATTCATCATTAAACATCAGTGGAAGAGAATCACAAACTTCTTCTCGAAGAACAAAGACACCACAGCGTCCAGCGACAATACGGAAAATGGCAAGAATCAAGCCACCGATCCAAAGTAGCACAACAAGGCCGGAGAGAATATGACCTTAGAAAGAATTGCAGGATCTTTTCGTGATCCCAGCGGTTTCTTGTATGTACGCGATGGAATGCTATACCGGCAAATAAACGCATCCTACCGTGAATCATATGATCAGATGCATGAATCGGGCCTACTCGAATCGTTATGGAAGCAAGGGTTGCTGATATCACATGCAGAGGCAGACAGCGCTCTGGCCCAAACCGACAATGCATACCGTGTTCTGCGCCCCACCCGCATACCCTTTATTTCTTACCCGTATGAATGGTGTTTCAGCGCATATCGCGACGCCGCCCTGACAACCCTTAGCATACAGACTGAGGCTCTACGACATGGCATGACACTAAAAGATGCCTCGGCTTATAATATCCAATTTTTAGATGGTAAGCCGATTTTCATTGATACGCTTAGTTTTGAACCATACAAGCAGGGACACCCATGGGTGGCATATCGTCAATTTTGTCAGCATTTTCTGGCTCCATTGGTTCTTATGTCGCGAAAAGACATCCGCCTGAACGCGTTAATGCAATGCCACATCGACGGAATACCTCTCGACATGTGTAGTCGCCTGCTTGGCTTACAAAGCAAATTCTCGCCTCGATTCATGCTCCACATTCATGCACATGCAAAAAGTCAAGCGCGACATGCAACCAATCCTAATCAGGACGCTCACAAATCTCAAAACGCGAAACTTAGCATGGTTGGTTTACAAGGGATTCTAGATAGTCTCAAAGGAACGATTGAGACCTTGCGGTGGGATCCGCAAGGAACAGAATGGGGCGATTATTACAATTTCACGAACTACAACGACAACAGCTTTGCACATAAACGCAAGACATTGGAATCGTATTTGGATCAAGTAAATCCACAAACCGTATGGGATCTGGGCGCCAATACCGGTCAGTTTAGTCGTATAGCATCCAGCCGCGGTATTCCAACAATCGCTTTTGATATCGATCCCGCAGCAGTAGAGAAGAACTACCGGCATATGCGCGAAAATGGCGAAAAAAACCTGTTACCCCTTTTGCAGGATCTAACCAATCCAAGTTCATCGATCGGCTGGGATCATACCGAGCGCGAATCTTTGTCCGAAAGAGGACCTGTAGATATGGCCTTCGCATTGGCTCTTATCCATCACCTTGCGATCAGTAATAATGTTCCATTAGACCGCATTGCAAAATTTCTTGCCAGACTGTGTCAGAACCTCGTGATCGAGTTTGTTCCCAAACAGGACTCACAAGTGCAAAAACTGTTGGTTTCACGCGAAGATATCTTCCCTGACTATAACCAGAACGGTTTCGAGCAAGCCTTTTCGCAGTACTTTTCAATCGCCGAGTCAATCCCCATTACAGAATCACACCGCACGCTGTATCGAATGAAGACCTTGGAAAAGAATAGCAAACCATAACTACTTTTTCTTTGTATGCATGCTGACCTGCCGTTGGGAACACCCTCGCTTTATGGCATGTCCTTTTTATCGATCTGCATAAAATCTTTCACTTCCGAAACGATAAGATCATGAAAAGCTATACCAAGATTTCTTTCATCAGCCGAATGTCCAAACGCTGATGGAGAAGCAGGGTTATTAATGTCAAAAACAATATCCAGCCGTCCCCCCTCGCCTATCATCTGGGCGGGAACTGTTGCTGCATACGTCTTTTTGCCCGTGTCCATGACCCATTCGGCCAAATGTTGATTGTTGACAGATACATCAACAACTTGGCGATCAATCTCCCCCCCTGCTAGATAGGGAAAAGCGGTAACCTGAAGTAGCAAATCACCACCGTCATAATTCGTTTGAGGAAGCAATATTCGCGCACGATCACCAACCGTCCAACGGAAAGCTTGCTCCTGCTCGCCAAATCCAAACACCAGATAATGCCCAAAAGAAGCAAGTTTATTTTGTGCAAACCGAGCGCGACTGCCTAACACATATGGCTGAAGCAATAATAATTGCCAGCGATCATCATTCTGCACCAGATAGTGATCTGTCATCATAAAGTGTTTACCTGCCGAATCTTGAATCACGAACCCGACTTGATGAACATCTGATTTTCTTAGATGGTAAGCAGGAAAGGTGGATCGAAAGCCCACACGGTCGCGCTGCCCCTCTCCTTCTTGCTCTACTGTAAACCCAGGAAGGGAAAGCGCCCCCCGATTAACAGATAGAATGAGAGGTCCGGAATCCGACTTTAGAACCAGATAAAACAACCGGTTTTCGTCATCGATGTCACCGTGAAACGCCCGCCCTGATAGTTCAACGACATCTCTTAATCCTCTACGATATACGCGAAACGCTCTAGGCCCGGAAACAGGTGTTAAACTATGGAATATCTCAGCATTTTCTTGAGGTAAAACGATTGAAGCAACGGAGTCTTCGCTTGAATCCCTTACAAGAACATGAAAAACATAATTCGACAATCTCAGATACACAAGAAACAACAACACTCCCAAAAAATATAGAATTTTGAACCAATGGGATTTCACATGTCACCTTCCAATAAACCAAGGTAGTTGCCGAACACATATCGAATGATTTCCACTGGGTCAGCGTCATGGTCCAACCCCGTGTAATGCATATCAGGAAGATATAATGCAGCAAGAACACTGAATGCATGTTCCGGATCATGTAAAAATAGCTCATGAGGCCTTGGTCCGTGATCCGAGAGAAGGATGATAACCTTATCTTGAGGAGGGCCATCCACAAAAAGCTGACTGATCAACTGTGTGATTCGCTGGGTCACAAAAATGTACTGCTCGGTGTAGTAGACATTCGCCTGACTGCCTTCCGACAAAAAAAGCGATTCGCCATCCCTGACTTTGAGATTTGGAAGAGATGTTGTGGACCATAGATTCCCATCTCTATCAAACACATACGGGTTGTGGGGAGACATAATGTGGGCATACTTGATTGTCGGGCGACCTTGAGCGCTATCTTCAGGCCTAACGCGAAGAGGTTCGACCGACAAAAAATCAAATGCATGCAGCGTGTGGGTAGCAAACTGTAACTCCCAGGAAGTCAACCCCGATTGCCGATGCAGCTTATCGTAAACCAAGAACATCGTTTGGTTTAACAGTTCGCGTTCGAACACATTTAGCATACGATATAATGAACCACTTGCATCAGATGGATTCTCATATGTTCCATCAACTTCCCATTCTCCAAAGCGCAAAGTGGGGTAAAAAAGACGCATCCCGCTAAACACTTCTATATGATAACCAATGCGAGAAAGCTTCTGCATAAGGCGATTGTTGATTATTTTCTCCATAGCCGACTTGCCTTCCAAATCTGCCTGCAAAGCTTTTTGGGCGGGCGTCTCTCTTGCACTTGCAAATCGATAGGCAAGAAGTTCTTCTTTAGATATAGGCAAGGAAATCCAATTGAAATTCAAAAAGGAAGCGATATTCAGTGTGGTTGAAAGGTATCGGACTTCACTCTGCTCCGCGACAAAGAAGCCCTTGTCTTTCAGAAAATGCATAAAAGGCGAATTATCATACCCGAATTCTTCTTGTATGGTATCGAAACGGGCATATTCATCCAATATAATCAAATAAATATCAGGAAAAGCTTCAATACGAGCAACGTCGGAATCATACGAGAATGTAGGTGGCGCAATGCGATCCTTCTGTAGTTCCTCGGAGATGGTTTCATAAATGGGAACGATCGATAGCAGCAAGATATATAAAAAACACAGGATCAGAAGGGGCTTGCGTTTGGTCTTCGATATTTTCGGAATAAAATAAAGGGTATGTGCATACGCAAAAATCACCAAAGGAATAGCATGCCAGTGCTCTATGGGGAGAAATCGATTCAGACCATGATAAAGGACCGAATAATTCCAGAACAGGATCATAAATCCTAATGCGGCAATCGCAGCAAATATCTGCTGCCTGTACAGGCAAAACAAGATAAGGTAAGACACCAAAGCAAGAAGCGTTGCAGCAACAGCCGGCCGAATCAAAATCGATAAATGCAGCATATCCGCATTACGGCCATATAACCGCAAAGCCGGATATACCGAAAACATAACAACCGGCCCCCAGTACAATATGGATCCGAATACATGCCGTAGTGTTTGGTTACATTCCATCTTCATATACATAGATCCATTTCAAGCAATACGAGCATAATGGTTAACGATCATTAATACATTCTTCAGACCATATCATGACGCAGGCTGTAGAAGCTGCGACAATTTATCCAGAAAAGCAACTTTAGAAAACGCATGCTCTACGGTATGGGTTGCAGACTGTCGAATGTGCTCCCATTCTGCATGATCTTGGTATGCGCGAATGACCATCTCTGAAAAGCGATCAGCCTCAGGTTCAACCGCCCAAAGTTGCTTGCCCGATTGCCAACCCAGCTGACTTGCCAATAGAGAGGTCGCAACAACAGGTAAACCGAATGCGGCCGCCTCAAGCACCTTGATAGGAATACCAGCAGAAAACCGGGTAGGTGCTACAAAAAGTCTTGCGCCATTGTAAAACGATAGACACGCATCAACTCTACCATGCACGCTGATGTCGGCCCCCTTAATCCTTCTGATCAGACGGCTTTCGGCAGACCCCACAATATCAAATGTAATGTCGGGAATGTCTCGCTTGATCAAAGGCCATACATTTTCGGAAAACCACATAACCGAGTCAACATTGGGGGAATCGTCATAATCAAGATTGCCAACAAACAGCAAACCTTTTCGCGCCGCATACGATGCAGGAGTCGGCTTCCCTTCCATCACATGTCCGATAACATGAACATCAGAAGATCCATTTTTTCGAAAATATTCGGCATCATCATCGGATACCGCTACTACCGTGTGGGCACGTTTCGCAATATCAAGCTCTTGCTGAAGTACATGGACTGCAGATTCCGCATTGATTTTTCCATCCGCCAAAACGCGGCTTTGTAAAATCGTGCGCTGCGCAAATATAGCTTCTGCATCATAAATAACTCTGACTCGATCTAAATCTAAACATGCAGAACGTATTCTATTGAATGCCTCCATGTTGTGAGGCCGGCTGACCCAAATAATATCATAATACCCTGTGCGCTCCTTGAGCAACGCGGCGAGACAATCTGGACCATATCCATCAATTACCTCAATACGCGGATCAAGGTCTCGATAGAGAAGAGCCAGATCTTCTTGAACAGGAAAATTCATAGCGTAAACCGAAACGCTGTATTGCTGCTCTGCCATTAGGTTTATAATCATATTGGACCGGGGAAAACCCGAGCCACAATCACGATGCGGCACCATATCTTCAATACATAATATTCTTGGACGGTTGCGGGCTTGCCGCGAAAAACGTGCAGCATGAAGCTGTGCCTGGCATGGATCCATTTGACCAGCAAGGCGGATGGCATGTTTTTTGGCAAAGCGCGCCTGGTTCCGTTTTTGTAAAATGATACCGGCTTCCGATGGACCACTCCCAAATTCTAAATGCATGACAGTCACGCGTGGATCATACAAAACATGATAACCGTTATCCTGCAGCCAAAAGCAGTAATCAGTCTCTTCGTAGTATGCCGGCTCGTAAAGCGTGTCAAATCCACCATGTCTCGAAAACAGTTCTGTGCGCGTCAACAAAAAGGCTCCCGAACAAAAATCTAGTTCGCGCATAAAATTATACTCGAGAGATAAAGGGTCAGCACCACGCCCGTAACCGTGACACGACCCATCGCTCCAGACAATGCTGCCAGCCTCCTGTAAACGATCGCCCGGATGTACAAGCTTCGCTCCCACAGCTCCGCAACCGGGACTGCTCTCAATCGTCCGCAAAGCTCTTTCAATAGCGTTTTTTTCAAGCTCTGTATCGTTGTTCAGAAAAAGGAGATATCTGCCTCGCACTTTCGACAAAGCCTGATTGTTGGCACGCAAAAAATGCACGTTCTCATTGTTTTCAACGATGATGGCATTACGCAAGGTAGCCAGTAATGCATGGGTCTGGTCGCTTGAGTTGTTGTCGATGATCACAACTTCATAGTTCCGATAGGAGCTTTGACAAAGCGTGCGCAAACAGGCGAGCGTCAACTCGGCTTTGTTAAACAACACGATCACAACCGTTAAAACCGGATCATCCGCGAAAACAGGAAAAACAAGAGTGTCCCCTTTTTGTAAATAATCCTGCAATGCAGCCTTTTTTGCCTTCATGAACGCATCGCGATTAAGGACGGGACGAATCGACTTTCGCACGACGCCCGGAGCAGTTGGGGCAATCATGGTTGACCGCACACTCGCCATCATCTTGCGAAATCCCAGCCTACGAAATTCGCGCCAAAGCAATACAAAGCGTAATGCACGCAAATGCCTTGCGAACCGTAAAGGATGCCTCATGCATAGCCAGACTATATGCAAAAGTTGCAGCGGAGTCGATAGGACCTGCTGATTGCGCTTGAAGGCTCCATGAATCAATTGCCAGGGCTTTCTGATACACCAACGAAACAAATTCTCAGAGCTGCGCAAACCAGCATCAACCTCCACATTGTGTGCAGTGGGACGCTGCGCCTGATCGTATGGCGCATCGTCATATCTTTTGTGCTCAAAGTCTCGCCGGCCCGACATCGTGACTATCCCCTACTTCTTATAAGATAACGATGTAGCTTTCTAATCGGATTTGTTAACCGCCAAGACCAACTGTCTCGCATATCAGCAAGTTCAGATCTTACATGTGCAACCTCTACCGATTTTTCCAAAAGACAGTGAGAAACTTCAGAAAATCGCTGCGTGATTTCTTCGTCAAATAACGACTCTTGCATAAAGGATAACGCGAAATACGTAGCATTGCTAAAGTCACCCTTGAAAGTAAGACATGGATCATCTGTAAAAAATTCCAACCATCCGTCTTCCTCAAAAGAACAATTACTCTGCTCTATACCTGCATACGTGCCGTCTGTCATAACCTCCAACAGCTTGAACTTGCCGATATGCCCCTCGAATGGATCAAATCGAAGACGATGAATCGCAGAAAATGGCTGTAAATCAAATCTAACATAGTGAAAAGTATGCTTGAAAACGGTTTCCGAAATGATCTTTTCCTCTTCGTTGAAGCCTTCGCCTGTGTCCACAAACAGCTGCGAGATGCCCCCCTTCTCTCCGCTCTCATGAACGAACCCCGACCATGTACAGAGATCAGAATACTGCTTCCTGCAGCAATCCAGATCGTGCAAAATGCTTGGTGATTCCACATAATCTGCACGTGTCATTTTCCTCAGCACATCATAACAATGCGCAACGGCAGGAAAAAAAGAGTCTATCTGCGGTTCCGTTTGAGAATCATGGTGTTTCAAATCTTTTTCCAGAAAACGACATACTTCCGGCATACCCGCAGACAGAGATGTTGGAAAATCAACGTCAAGTTCAAGCGAGATACGTGCCAGTGTCTCGGCTGTATCCGACAACAAATCATTAAATGCCAGGAAACACCGTGACGCCCCGCGTGTGTGAAATTCCGCCTCAAGAACATATTTTAGCCATAAGAGCAACGACACATTGATGTTTTTTATTTTTGCTTCACTCCGCTTCGACAAGGAGGCGGCCACCTCCAATGGATGCCGAACGACAATTATATAATGGGGATTCATTCGATTATTGGCAAAAAAACGCTTCCACCAAGGTAAAAGAATGCAAATTCTCGGATCTTTCAACCCTATCGGGGCTCTACCGTGAAACTCTTTTGTGAAAATTTCATTCAGCTCTTCTGAAAGATCACTCGTAAAACAAAAGTCATCCCAGGCTGAATGCAATAAAGAAGGATCATCCCAAGCAGAACCAAGTCTCTTCAATAGTTTGTCATTGAACCGCGTAACCAGACTGTTCTCAAAAAAACCCTTAGGATTAAAATCTCGGGGAGGCATTAAATTCCTGCCCAGGTCAACGCCTAAAAGATTCAACACCCCACTCAAAGCCGAAGTTCCACTTCGATGCATGCCGAGAATGACAAAACAATGTCTATTTTCGTTGAATACCATCACGTCTCTCTTGTGTCATTTCTGGTCTCGATGCGCATCTGCCGCATCATCCTCTACTAATTCACATTTGATACTTGGTGCATCCAGCTGTACATATCCCGCCTGTTTATATAGCAAATGGCCTCTCTCTATAGATAGTATCCATGCATCATATACATGACAAAGCAAAGAACTCGCACCGGGAACCCCATCATCCATCCCGACGGATACAAGATATTGCCCGTCCCGCAAAGGCGGCAACGTAAAATCATAAGTTAAACGGTATCGCCCCCCGGCAACGAGAGCAGGAAAACGCTGCTCCACGGCACAGTTGGTAAAATGAACAACCGGTTCGTTTAACTCGTTGTGCAGGCCTAAGCCGAATAAAGGGGTCCCCACTTCATGCGACGTATAAAATATCGCCTCCACGGTCAGATCATGCGCCAACAGGTCGCTAATTTGATAAACAGGAATACCTCTTTCTGCGGACACAACCCGGACAGACTCAATCGTGACCCCCCCCCTGTTGCGGGCATTGTGTTTCTCGCTAATCATAATCCAACCGGCCTCATCGGCCGACTGCACAGGTAAACGCGCCTGCGTGATCACAGGTTTGTGCTTGTCCTCTATCCCATGTGTCATAAAGTTCACATATTGTCGCACCAGCACGGATGGGTCACCTTCTTTGAATAACCCACCCCCGTGTAACCATATTACCCTGTCGCAAAAAGCCTCGATCATACCAACACTGTGTGTCACGAAAAGGATCGTTCTCCCTTGATTCTTAAGATCCTCCATTTTTCGAATACATTTGTTCTGGAACCGTAAATCCCCGACCGCAAGGGCTTCATCGACGATTAATATATCCGGTTGTACACAGGCCTGCACAGCAAAAGCCAAACGCATGACCATGCCACTCGAATAGGTCTTGATCGGCTGATCCATGAAGGCGCCAATATCCGCAAAGGCTGCTATCTCATCAAACAACGCGTTTATCTCGGCAGGGGAAAATCCTAATAACGACGCATTCATGTTCACGTTTTCGCGCCCTGTAAACTCTGGATTGAACCCGGATCCGAGCTCCAGAATTGCCCCTATGCGCCCATGAACATGCATCTCTCCTGCGGTAGGATTCAAGGTTCCACAAATCATCTGCAGCAAGGTTGACTTTCCACTACCATTAAGCCCGATAAGGCCAACCGTCTCGCCCCGGCTCACTTCAAAGGAAACATCACGCAGTGCCCAGAATTCACGATAATAGTTCCGTTGGGAAAGCTGCAGCACACTTCGAATGGTTGGTAGCACAAACTGCTTGAGACGTTGTTGCGGATTCTCATAAATATGATAGCACTTGCTGAGATTCGCAATTTTTATGGCAATTTCAGAGGACATCGGCAAATCCCTTCCGAGTCTTCTGGAACCAAGCAAAACCAAGCCAAGCCGTAACGGCTCCCCCGAAAATCATCACAAGCCATGTTAGCGGATGCGGGTACCCACCAAACATCATCACCTCTCGCACCTCATGAATGACAGAAACCAGCGGATTCAATAGCAGCAGCGAACGGTATCCCTCCGGCAGAGCCTCGATCGGGTAAAAAATGGCGGAAAGAAACAAAAGTGCTGTCGTCAATATGCCGATCACATGCCCGACATCCCGAATGTAAACCCCTATGGAAGTTAAAAACCAAGAGCAACCTAACGAAAACAACACCAATGGCAACAAGACAAATGGCAGTAACAATATCGTCACCGGTGGTAATCCAAAAAGAAACAAATGAAAAACAAACCAAACCAAAACACTGATTCCCATATGAAACAACGCACTGCCAAGCACAACGGCAGGCAGAATCTCGAGAGGAAATATAACCTTCTTCACATAGTTAACATTATCCAGAACCAGTGATGGAGAACGATTCAAACACTCAGCAAAAAGATTAAACACCATTAACCCGGCAAACAAGACAACTGCGAATGCCCATGTTGATTCTTCCAGCGCTCCCCATCGGGCCTGAAAAACAACACCAAAAGCAAAAGTATAAACGGCAAGCATGAACAAGGGCGTCACAAAAGACCAGAACAACCCAAGAGTAGACCCTTTGTATCGTCCAGCTATCTCCTGTTTAATAAGCGATAAGAGCAACCACCTATGACACCAAAAACTGCAAACCATCTCTTTAGGAGAAATACTATAGTGCTGCATAAAAAACTGCTCTTACCATTTCAAATCGATTTCTCATCAAATCATGAACCCAGAGAAAGTAAAAAAAAGGATGTCACAAATCGCCACAAAACGCCCACTGCGCAATCGGTAACGCTCGTGCAGTTAAATATCATTTGCGTGCAAGTATGCCAAGTAAATTGGCCGGCGCGAGCAATACCGAAAGCAACGAACGCACTCGCGTAGGATCACCTTTGAACAACTTTAAAAGGGGCTTCCCTTTTGGCGTGTTGATCGCTCCGCCTGTAGCCGGCCCCGTCCATAATTCGAATTGCTGCTCATATATCCAATGACCTTGACCCGACTGCGTAAGCAATATACGTTTCCAAAATGAAAACAATCTTGAAATCGCTTTGGAGAAGACCATCTGAGTCAGCATCTTCAAAACCCAACCGTAACGATGTTGTTGCAGATCCCGCGCGAAAGCAAGACCACAAGGAACTCTACAAAGCTTTTGCCCCGTTCACCATGATCAACGAGGCCAAGTATATCGACACGCTTGCATTAATAAGCGACTGGGCTTCCAACCGCAATGCACATGGTTCAGTCGTTGAATGCGGATGCTGGCGAGGGGGAATGATCGCAGGCATCGCCAGACTACTCGGAAAAATCGGCACCTACCATCTTTTCGATAGTTTTGAAGGCCTACCAGAGGCACAACCCATCGACGAAGCACGAGCGAAGGATTGGCAAACCGATACAATGGGCCCCCAATATCACAATAACTGTAAGGCTGAACAAGAAGAAGCCGAAACAGCTATGAGCATGACAACTGTTGAATGGCGTATTCACCCAGGATGGTTTCAGGATACATTTCCTGAATCAGATATCGATAACATCTGCCTGCTTCGCCTGGATGGAGACTGGTACGACTCAACCATGTTGTCTCTTAAAACATTTTTTCCAAAGCTGCAAGAGGGAGGAATCCTCCTGATCGATGACTATTATATTTGGGAAGGCTGTTGCAGAGCCGTTCATGATTACCTCTCCCAAACGCAATCAACAAGCCGTCTACAATCCCGTAATCAGGTTTGTTATCTCATCAAAACAGAGGAATGTAATGAGCTTATACATACACCTTGAAGCCCATCATAATATGAAAGCACCCCGCATCATGCTGCCATTTATACTGGCCATCCTTAAACCGCATAGCATTCTAGATGCAGGGTGCGGATTGGCCACTTGGATCGCTGCCGCGAAAGAACTGGGCATAGAGGATGTACTGGGTATCGACGGCGATCATGTCGATCGAGCACAACTCCATGTCCCGGAAAACGAATTTAACGCGATTGACCTGCGACACCCCTTCAGTCTCAAACGAAAATTCGACCTCGTCATTTCTCTCGAGGTTGCGGAACACTTGCCGGAACAGTCGGCAGATGGATTTACGGATTCACTATGTGCACATGGAGACGTTGTGCTTTTCTCCGCCGCAAATCCCGCCCAGGATCAGGGACAGGGACACATCAACTGCCAGTGGCCAAAGTACTGGGAAGATAAATTCAGAAAGCGCGGATTCCTACCATATGACATCATTCGTGAAATATTCTGGGAATACGATGAAATCGAGTGGTGGTACAAACAAAATATGATTATTTATGCGCGCCCCGGTATCCTTTCTCTCCCAAGCAAATCCCCATTGCGCACGATTCATCCAGACTTGCTCATGCATAAAATGCGTAAACTACACGACTTGCAGAAGCAACTCACGGCACTGCGCGAAGCATCCGCATAAAATCTCGCAAGCGCGTATCGCGTATCAAGTTACCCTTAAACATCTCTCTGATGATTCGCCCCAAACTATATGTATGTTGTGTCATATACGATTGAAATTTGTCACTCTCCTTGAATTCCTCAAAGAGGGTTTCCCACGTACCAACCTTTCGGGCATGTAAACCAGGGTGATTGCTCACGGCAGCACCTCCACAACGGATTTTTTCCAGAAATTGATCCGCCGTCCTGATGGGAAAATGAAAGATCTCAAACACATCTTCACAGATGGTTTGCGGTCCGATATTGGAAACACAATAGTTGCCGGTCGGCAGCACGGCATTAGCATGAGAACGATGCGCCACTTTTGCATGAAGCGGCTTTCCAATTGGATTTAGTGAAATGCGATCACGAAAAATCATGCTATCAAAAAAAGGTTTCCCACGCAGATGCCTACAAGGCTTGCGATAAACAAAATTTGTACGCTTGGCGGTAACCACATTATATTCCGGCGAAAGCCCCCTGAAAGCTTCTTTTAAAGTTCCGTCACATCTCGGCCACCAAAATTCGTCAGCATCATTATGAATAATCCAATCGGCTTCATATTCTTCTGCTGCCAACCGCGCCATCCTTGTAACCCAACGCCCCTGCTCATACGTGTCGCTCTTTTCATGAATGACATGTAGCAAACCACGCTCACTGTATTCATCCAAAATATCAACCGTCTTGTCTTTGGACAAATTATCCGTGGCAATAACATAATCGACCCCTTGCGCAAAGTGATAGTCAAGATTCGCACGCAAGATGTCAGCGTTATCCCGCAATAGCAACGTCATGATCAGGCGCATACACTCAACCTTGATTCATATAACCTGGCTGCTTCGGGAACCCATCTCCCAAATAAAAAGGGAGGATATACAGCAGAATAATCGAATGGTTTGCCATATATGTCCTGATACTCTGCAACCATTTCAGGAAAAGGGTGATCCTTTTGAGAAACATTCGTCGCAACGCCACCATGAAACTGATGGAATGTCGCTTCACCAAGTAACAGTATAGGGGAAAACAATTTGTTCTCATGAACCTTATTAAAAAAGTCGAGATTGACCAATCCACCTCCTTTCGATTGGAAGCGTTCATTAAAACCACCTAATCGCCAAAAATCTCTCTTGTACAAACAAAATGCGTTGCTTTCAACGATTGTCGAATAGTACCCGTCACCGCTGGAAGAAGCTGTACTGGAAACGGAAAACAACGAATACGGGTTACCAAACCAGTTAATGCGTTCCAGTAATTCATCTTCCTCCTGTTGATTGTAACCTTCATCAACTGCCAGATTCTGAAGTTTAGCCCCTATATGCATGCTCAGTGTATATACGAAAGGATGAGAAAAGAGATCCATGGCCTGCAAACTTCGTTGGATCAAATGGGGAGAAAGAATGCGTGCGCCATCAATGCAACACAGAACCCTGCTAGCCCGGGCAAGCCTTACCCCCGCGTTAATGGCTTGACAAGGCGACAACGAATGGAAGTCCATAAAAAAATATCGGAACTGCTTGCCGAATTTACGCACCCATTCCGCATCCAACGGCTCTGTGGACCCATTTTCAATGACCAATACTTCGTAATCGCTCTCTTCAACAGATTGTTGATATCCAGTTGTCAGAGATAACAAGGTCCTCTCAGCCTCGCGTCGCATGTTATACATATTAACAATTACTGATAGTCTCGGTCTGCGCATCCTACTGAACATCAAAAGCCTCCCTCATCCCTCACACATTGCTTCTGAAGCTTATGATAAAGTCTTTTCACGTGCCAAGGCAGGCTGTGTTCATCTTTACCAAAACGCGTACTGCGCAACTCCTCTTCAAAGAAATCGGCCCCTGCTGGATCCATCGCATGTTCCTCGGCAAAAGCAACAAGAGCGCGACGATATAAGGAAGCAGAGCTATCAAAATCAAACAGTCGAAAAGGCCTTGACCTGCATATCTTGAGCAAACGTTGATTGTAAGCACACCATAATTTGTAGGCTTTCTCTGGCTGCATCCCATCTCGTTTTTGCAAGGATGCGGCTACGGCAACTGGATGACGAAATGTACCGACCAAACACAACTGCGGCAGGGAATGCTTCCAAAAGGGCCAAGTCACAAGCGTACGTGGATCCTTAAACCCCCAATAAGTGGCACCGTTCGCTTTGGCTTCAGTCTGCATATTGCGAATCAGTTCATCGCGTGCAGCGGCCTGTTCATCTGTCCAACTCAAACGTTGCCAATGAGAAGGAGGATAATCCCAGCCCGCTTTATTACACGCCAGAACTTGATCATTTAAATCCCTGACCCTTTGATTCTCTCTGTTGCCCTTGCTATTATGGGGATTGCTCTCATACACGTCTCCCAGATAAAGCCCCATCTTCTGCAAACAGCCCGCCAAACTGCTTGTTCCACTTCTGTGCATACCAAGCACCACCATGCAAGGTATTTCATTTCCATCAGTGAATAATTTACGATTAAAACGCATCAAATCACCATCAACGATAATTATGCCAGATACAGGCAAAATCAATATGATCGTTTGCAAACCAGAGCAGGAAACGTAGCGTCCCTATGTCTACCCCGCAACCTTTTTCCGACACAAACGTGATCGCATTACAATCTGCATGTTAAGCCTGAAGCGTGGCAGCTTCAGGCTCAACATCCCATGAATGGAGATAAGATTTTACGTTGGACAACCACTTTGATCAGTCAGGAGAAACGCTGAATTCCCCACGCTCCGACCAAACCATGCGACCGGTCACGGCATTCCACGCCCCGACCCACCACACATACTCTCCTGCCGGTAACGCAGTATCAGGTGTCAGTGTGGTGTCAGAGGTCCAGC
>PXBF01000186.1 GCA_003567005.1 PVC group bacterium | reverse complement strand
TCTGACCCGAGCCGTCGCGGTCATCCCCGTCAAAGCGAAGAGCCGTGCGGCAACCTTGAAACAGCCATCCTGTCCGCCGACCTCATAAGCCGAAAACTCCTGAGTTTGCCATCACATCCTGATAATAATCATCGGACGGCAGTTGCTTGGATCAGTATGCTGCATCCGGTAATCGGCATCAACCTGAGCCAGGCGTTCAAGTTGTTGGTCGTTAAGTTTCAGTTGTTCTTTTGAAATCATGATTCAATTAAGAAGTCGAGTCTTTCGTCATCCCCTGAACCACGGAAGTACTCAACCCATATGGAACTATCGACCAGAACGCTCATGAGCGCTTTCGAATAGTGTTCAGGTCTATGTTCAGATCGACTTTCCCTTTAAACCGGGTTAGGCCATGGATACGGCTCTTGCGCACGAGCTCTTCAAGCGCCGTCACGATGACTGCCGTCTTCGTACGCTGGTGCGTGGCCTTCATCGCTTCAGCAATGAGGGGAGCAGGGAGATCAAGTGTTGTTCTCATAGGTTTCTCCGTGCATACATCTACCTATAACAATGCAGATATAGTATGCACTATCGGGATAATGTGTCTAGCCTGAGCTATTCATCAACTTCATGAAATAATCCATAAGCTGTTTGCTTATATATCTTTACCACGGATTACACGGATAACACGGATTTTTTTATCATTCTTATCATTTATCCGTGAAATCAGTGCCATCCGTGGTTAAAATTTCTTCTCGTGAATTATTCAGGCTAGATAATTTTTCTGGGCACAACGTGTGCATCTCCTTTTTCAAATGGTCGTATTCGACTATTTGAAATAAGGAGCAGGCTGTTGTTGGCCTCTTCCTGCTCAGGCGTGGAGTGGAGCCGCGTGCAATTCAATACCAAGTGCCTGAACCACCTTGAGAATGGTATCGAATCCAGGCGTACGGTCCCCGGAGAGAGCCTTGTAAAGGCTCTCTCGTGACAATCCTGCATCTCGTGCGACCTGTGTCATGCCCTTCGCACGCGCAATGTCACCGAGGGCCTTGGCAACGAATGCAGCATCGCCCTGGGACTCATCGAGACAGGCCTCCAGATAGGCGGCCATCTCTTCCGGGGTCCGAAGGTGTTCGGCTACGTCATATCTGGTCGTAGTTGTTTTGCTCATATCTTTTCTCCTACAGGTTGCGCGCAAGACGCAACGCAGTGCTGATGTCCCGCTTCTGACTACCCTTGTCTCCACCCGCAAGCAATATGACCAGCGAGCGTCCGCGTTTCTTGAAATAGACCCGATAGCCGGGGCCGTAATCAATCCGCATTTCCGAAACCCCTTCACCCACAGGCTTGACGTCTCCAGCATGCCCATCGGCAAGTCGTTCTACTCGCGCCAAGACGCGAGCACGTCCGCGTATGTCGCGCAGTCCGTCTATCCATTTGGCAAACGTGGTTGTTTTGCGAATTTCTATCATCGTCCCCAGTGTAGCCAGAAGGATACACCAAGTCAAGGGCGATATTGGGAGGCCATCATCGGAGGCCAACGTGCATTTGAGCGGCGCGGTATTCCGCGCACGCTCCAAAATTCCTGTTCTGCGCCCCTTTTCTCTCTCAGGCCGGCAGGACGTGAAGCGCGGCGCGATGCGGGCTGCGTGTTGACAGCAGCGCCGAGACCCCTTTATCTAACGTCACGAGACGACCTCCGTGTCGAATGGCCAAACCGAGCAAGTAGGCGTCTGTGATCTGTCTGTGGCCAACAAGAAGATCGGAGGGAATGTGGTCTTCGAGAATGCTGATGTCATCTGTCCAAAAGGTATGGCTCGAATGTTTGACAACATCTTCAAGCAAAGCGAATGCCTCCTTGGGGGTGACAGCGTCTGGAATGATTTTCTGATTGGAGGATATTCGAACGAATGCACACTGGGTTAGGGGGCACGTTGCCCACCCCAATGATGCATTCTTGGAAAACCATGCCTGCGCCTTATGGTGGTGAACATGAGACGGCCATGCCAAGGCGATCATCATGTTTACATCAAGAAACAGACCATTATTCTTCTTCCTCCGCCCTGCGCACATCCTCCAACGTGATGGGACGTGCTCCCATCGGAACGGAAAACACAGGAAACCCTGAGCCGTGGGGATTTCGGCGAAACCGTGGCGTGGCGGTCAGTCCGCGACGAGCGAGGTCGGATATGGCTTTCCCGAGAGATTCCGACTTTGCTTGCGCTAGGCTTCTGGCCGCAGCAATAAGGTCGTCATCGATAGTTAACGTAGTTCTCATGGTGTCACCCGATCAACGGGCAAAGGTGATGCAAGATGTTTATGCATCATGATGTTATCTTCTTGCGCAGAACAATAGTATTAGACGGCTTGATTTCGCAAATACAGCCCATGGCTGGTTTTTGTCAGTTGTGAGAGCATTTATGCCTTTTACCTTTGGGTGCCAGTCATTACCCTGCTAATCAGGAATCTATGTTTTGCCATGCTGTTCGGCAAGAAAAAAGCACATCAAATTATCGGCAAATCATTTTCCTGCTAATTCTGCGTGGATGCTATAGCGGTGCACCATTGATTCATGGCTAGACATAG
>PXBF01000090.1 GCA_003567005.1 PVC group bacterium | reverse complement strand
CCTGGACATCAACTGCTCTGGCGTGGATACCGTGAGTTTCAGTTCATGTGTATGGGCGTCGCGTTGCTGGAGGAACGATGAGGTTGTCCAGTGTCTATTTACGGGTAAAGGGCAGGGCTAGTTTCAGCGCCTGACAACCGCTGGCGTCCATAGTCTGTCCCAAATTCGTCCCACGGAAACGCGACACCTTTCTCTCGACCTGCATATATCCCTTGTGGTGGCGGATGTTCTTGATTTCGGGGTACGCAGAACATACCCACGATTATCTGTCCGAAAGTAGCAGGGGAAAAGTAGCAGGGGTCACCTATGAAAAGTGAAGTCCAGCGATCATCCCCCTGCCCTCTGCCAACAATCGTTTTTGACGTAAGCAGCCCAATCATAATTTTTTGCACGCGCCGATACCCGGCACTTGTCACCCGACACATACCGGACCTACTTTAAGACAAGTTCTGCAAAAGTGTATCTTTACATAACCATCGTCATTATGTAATTTAAACGACATATCGTTACATAAGAAAAACACCAATGTAAGCGAAATGGACTCGCATGAAGCGCAACATACAAGGCAAAACCGTAGTGATTTCCACAGCAGGAGAGCAGGCAACAGCATTTGTTCCGACGCCGCTTCCACCGAAGCCACCCATTGATTGGACACCTTCGCTACGCAAACGATTTGATGAGGCTCTACTTGCGTTAGGACGCCTGGACAGCGTAGCACTGTTATTGCCTGATGTTTCTCTCTTTCTTTATTCCTATGTGCGCAAAGAAGCTGTTCTCTCTTCTATGATTGAAGGAACCCAGTCGTCGTTATCCGATCTCTTGCTTTTTGAATTGCAGGAAGCACCCGGTGCCCCCTTTGATGATGCGAGGGAGGTCAGTAATTATGTCGCAGCACTAGAACATGGGTTGAATCGTTTACAGGAAGGATTCCCGCTCTCGCTACGCCTGCTCCGCGAAATGCATGCCTACCTGTTGCAATCGGGACGAGGACAGCACCAGACACCGGGGGAATTCCGCCGCAGCCAAAACTGGATTGGTGGCACGCGTCCCGGAAATGCTGTATTTGTCCCGCCACCGCCGGAAAAGGTTACTTCGTGCATGGGAGACTTGGAGAAGTTCCTGCATGACGATCCGGAGCAAACACCGCCATTACTGAAAGCGGCACTTGCACATGTACAATTCGAAACCATTCATCCCTTTCTCGATGGGAACGGAAGACTTGGAAGGCTGCTTATTACACTCCTACTTTATGAGGCAGGCGTCCAACGACAACCGCTTTTGTACCTCAGTCTGTATTTCAAGACGCATCGGCAGGCTTATTATGATTTTTTGAACCGTGTACGAACAGAAGGCGACTGGGAGGCATGGCTTGGATTCTTTGCTGATGCAGTAGTTGAAACCTCCACACAGTCCGTCACAACCGCTCAACGCCTGGAGGCGCTGGCGCAGAAGGACCGCGAGGCGATCCAATCGCTCGGACGGCCTGCCGGATCCGTCCTACGTATTCACCACGAAATGCTCCTTCGTCCCGTCACTATATCTCGCCTGCTCGAGCGCAGCACGGGACTAAGCCATGTCACCGTCAATAAGGCACTCGAACACCTTTGCACGCTCGGCATCGCCAGCGAACTGACGGGCGCAAAGCGTAACCGGGTTTTCGGCTACACCGCCTACTTGAACATCTTGAATGAGGGCACCGAACTGCCCGACCTATCATTCGACTAATTAGACGTTTGCTGCTCATATTAATCGCCCCTTTCGGTGAACACATAAGTCTGGTCAATACGTTCGTTTTATATGAACACTATCACCGGAAATGGCGACGATTCTACGTTCCCGCCGACATGTTTACGCAATGGGAGTTGGGAATACGACGCTGCCAAGGCTTGGCGGATAGTACGCAAGACAGAGAGCTGGGGGAACTTAGTCATATTCAAGATATTCCCAGTCTGGATTTGCTCGAACGGCCAACACCCAGTCTTCGGAATGTGACCCGCGATAGTCGAAACACCCATTGCAACATTCGGCCTCAGCAATCCTTACCGATCTAACAAACAGAGTCTTCCCATTCCAGTTCTTACGTGCATCTGTTGGCCAATGCAATCAGCCACAGATGAGAATTCAGACCGTAACAAGCATTGAGCCGTTGGCCCGCTCACGGATTTTCCATCATGCCATAAAGCGTCTGCATCGTCTGCTTCGCCTTGGCGAGATAGTCTTCATGCTCTCCGTAACGATCTGGATGACGCCTGATTTCCATTTGCAAGGGTTTATCGTATGCGCTATCGGCAATAAAGCGCATAATAGCAGGCCAATCAGCCTTCCCCTCGGGGTCTAACGGCATCCAATGCCGATCTCCCTCTCCATTATTGTCATTCAAATGTAAAACACGCAATCTAGGACCGCAGTGCCGTAGTAGCCAGTCCGTGTTACCCGATATAAGCGCATGCCCCGGATCAAAGGTAAAGCCGATGAATGCTGCATCGAATGCCTCAAAAGCCGTCTCTAGGGCGCTTCTGTCATTTTCAGGTATATAATGATTTTCCAAGGCAACACAAATGCCCAGCTCACGTGCAGTGTCTTCAACTTGCTTCAAGCCCTCAATAAAATAGGAAATATTATGCGCTTCTGCTACTTGTCGGGTAGGAACATGATAAACCACAGCATCCCCACCAAGACGATGCGTCACTTCGATCCGATGGCGAAGCAACATAATGGCAAGCTCCCGCTGGTCTTGCCCATCCGAACTCAAGTCAGCCGGAGGATTCGGATGGCACCCATGCACATCGAGAATGCGCATACCGCTCTCAGCAAGCGGCTCTTCCCAATCCAGAATTTCCTGCTCCGTCATCGGTTCACTCTTCACCCATTTGTAAGAAAGATGCATATGGGTAAATCCGGCTTCACGAAAACGACGCAGGTTTCCCACACGCGGAATACCGGGGAAAAGAGATTTGTCCGATATGGACATGGCAAGAGATTGACCCGTAGATGATGTTGTATTTTTCATGGAATTCACTTAGAGCAAACTGATGCCCTCATGTCAAGCTTACCTATAACTTCAATCTAAACCACTACATATTGTATTTTTGTTCGAGCGTTCACACAATATAGCACCCCTGTTCGGAGCACGATTCCCACAAAGTTACCAACGCGTTTTTGCCCGAGGGACCCGGGCGGCCGGCTAACCAGTGTAACGATATGTTGCGATACTAGGTTCCCTGGTATCCGTTGAGACAAAATTTTCGTCTTGCTCTCCTACCCACCGTTATTTACCGTTTTCACATCTTTTTTATGAAATACATGAACCATCTCAGATTGCGCGCTGTTAGAGGATGCCACGTAAGCATATGGCAGCACGATCGGATTTCCAAACAGGCACCGAACACATGAGAAAAGAAATTGCAGAGGCCCAATCCGTTATCGATTGCGAAATTGCAGGACTGCAATCCTTACGCAATCAGTTAGACACAGGATTCATTGCAACCCTCGAAGCCGCCCAACAATGCCTGGAGCAAGGCGGGAAGTTGATCGTGACCGGCGTGGGCAAAAGCCTGCATATTGCGGAAAAGATTGCAGCAACGCTGACAAGCACAGGATCCACAGCAGTTGTGTTAAACCCCATGCAAGCGATTCACGGCGACCTCGGAATTGTTCAGCAGCATGACCTTCTTCTAGCCTTCAGTTATTCGGGAGAATCGGAAGAACTGATCCATTTACTGCCAGCGATAAAACGCATGGGTGCTACTACTGTAGCCGTAACTGGATGTTTGCAGAGTACGCTGGCCAAATCCTGTAAAATCGTTGCCTCGGTTGCTATACCCGCAGAAGCTTGTCCTTTTAACCTTGCTCCCACGACAAGCTCGACAGCCTCGTTGGTCTGGGGAGATGCCTTGGCTATGGTGTTACTACGCGCCCGCGGCTTTAGGCGAGAGGATTATGCATGCCTACATCCTGCTGGCGCGATCGGCCGGGCACTACTCCTCCGCGTTCGGGATATCATGCGCAAAAAGGACCGCATCGTGATCGTGCCGAATGACACGGACATTAAAACAGCCCTTCTTTCCATGACCAAGGCCCGCACAGGCCTCGCGATCGCCATTGATCCGAACGGCAAACTCGAGGGCGTATTCTCGGATGGAGATCTACGCCGCAACCTAGAGAATCATGAAGATTTATTGCATCAACCGTTGAACCTTTTTCTCACGCATAACCCTGTCACGGTATACGAAGATGATTTGGCCGTTGACGCACTCACACAGTTCGAGTCCCATCAAATCGACGATCTCGTCGTCGTGGATCAAAATCAATGTCCCGTGGGAGTGGTAGACATTCAGGACCTGCCTAAATTCAAAATCATCTAACCCAGCTCAACTCCTTTATTCCAACTATATATTCTGCCGCAAGGATTCGCTGGCTTGTTTCAAAATCAAAATATCCGACTCTTGTTGTTCTGCCAATTGTTCCAGCAAAGCATGTGGCTCAGCCCCCTGCACACTCTTGGCCGCTTCTTTGTAGTAGGCTAAAATAGCATTCTCCGAAGCGAGTGCCAGACATTCGGCTTCCTCTACACACATGTTTGCTGGGTCAAGATCGCTAAGCGGAGGCAACGCAAAACCAGCGCTCTCGGGACCATACTGCATCCAGGTATCAAGCTTATGGTTGATACATGCGTCATCATGCTCAGCAAGAACCTTTTCAAAATTTTCCTCGTGCCGGATCATGTAAGCCAAGTAAATTTGCAACTCACGTTTGTCTGCCGTTTCGGCAAGTTCCTGATAAAAAGACTTTAACTGTTGACGAAACAACCGCACGCGTTCCAAAACGTCTCTGACCGTTACAAAAGATGTCATCGCCTCCCCTTTCTCGTGGTTCTACATATCGCTTTTATCCTGTACTTCTTTAACTTTCGGTGCAAGACAACAATTTGTGTTCGCCAATAGCAAACCATTCTATTGCAACAAATGTATTGTATACCGCACAAGGCTTGCAGTCTTGACATCCAGCTATTGCCAATCGCGTGTCCCTGCGGTATATTATCCTGCTTTACATCAATTGATACAGCTCTGAACGTTGATAGGAATGAGAACGAATCATGTAAATATGGCATGATTTTTGTGATAGATTTAGAAAGGTTAGGATAATAGTATGCCTCAAGTTCCACCGCATGGCCCCCAAAAGCCTTCTCCCTCACAACCACCGCAAGGACCACAAAAATATCGTGGCATGTTGCCCTGGATTGTGATGCTGGGAATTGGCCTCACCATGATGTATTTCCTCAACATGCGCGAGCGCGCCGTAAGTACCATACCGTATTCATCACCAGATGCTGATACGCCAAACTTGGTAAGTCTTGTTGAAAACCATAAGGTCCAAAGTGCTCGAATCATTCGAGATATGTCAGGACCAATCTACATTGAAGGCACATTGCACGAAGATGTGGAAGTAGAGGGAATCACCCAAAACTTCAAATCATATGTACCCGATATCGATCGTGACTTCATGAAATGGCTTAGAGCACACGATGTCGAAACAGAAATCCCACCGCAAAACCCGCTCCTATGGCACATCTTGTCGAGTTTGTTGCCTGTATTATTGATTTTCGGGCTGATTTATTTTGTCTTTATCAGGCAGATGCGCGCGGCAGGGCATGGCGCGATGAGCTTTGGCAAAAGCAAAGCGCGCATGTTAAATCGCGAAAAAAACAAAATCACCTTCAAGAATGTTGCCGGTGTCAATGAAGCCAAAGAAGAAGTGCAGGAAATCATTGCTTTCCTAAAAGACCCGAAAAAATTTCAGAAACTTGGTGGCCGCATTCCCAAAGGCGTGATGTTAATGGGGCCTCCAGGAACGGGAAAAACCCTTCTGGCTAAAGCAATCGCCGGTGAAGCAGATGTACCCTTTTTCAGCATCAGTGGGTCTGATTTCGTAGAAATGTTTGTGGGCGTTGGGGCCTCCCGCGTACGCGACATGTTCGAACAAGGGAAAAAAAGTGCCCCGTGTATCATTTTTATCGATGAAATCGATGCTGTAGGACGAAGCCGTTTCACCGGTATTGGCGGCGGACATGATGAACGGGAACAAACCTTAAACGCATTACTTGTTGAAATGGATGGATTTGAGACGTCTGAAGGCGTTATCATTATCGCCGCTACCAACCGGCCGGATGTTCTCGACCCCGCGCTTTTACGACGCGGGCGCTTCGACCGCCAGATCGTTATTGACCTTCCGATGATAGACGGACGGGAAGATATCTTGAAAATTCATTCCCGCAACATCAAACTATCCGATGATGTTAACTTACGGCGCATTGCGCGCGGGACCCCCGGGTTTTCAGGAGCAGACCTGGAAAACTTGTTAAATGAAGCTGCACTGCTGGCTGCCCGTCGCGAAAAGGATGCCGTCGAAATGCCAGACTTGGAAGAAGCACGTGATAAAGTCTTGTGGGGCAGTGAAAGACGTAGTCGCAAAATAGATGATAAGGAAAAACGCCTGACAGCATATCACGAGGCTGGTCATGCCGTCGTGCAGCAGGTCTTGAAAGAGACAGAGCCTCTGCATAAAGTTACGATCATTCCCCGCGGAATCGCCTATTTAGGCGCAACCATGTCACTACCCGAAAAGGATAGTTATACCCAGAGTCGTTCGAAATTATTGGATGAACTCGCAGGCGCAATGGGCGGGCGATGTGCTGAGGAAATTGTGTTCGGTGAAATCACCAACGGTGCAGCACAAGATATCAAACAGTCAACAGACATTGCGCACAAAATGGTCTGTAGTTGGGGCATGAGCGAAAAACTGGGGCCGCAACGATTTGGACAAAACCAAGAGGTTATGTTCCTCGGGCGTGAAGTGTCGCGCCAGCAGGATTACAGTGAACAAACCGCACAAATCATTGATGCAGAGGTAGCGCGTTTACTGCACGAAGCGCACGACCGTGCCCATTCCATCCTGCAAGAATACCGCGAAGCCTTGGAAACCGTAACACAACATTTGCTTGAGCAAGAGACAATCGATGGTCGTGATGTCGTTGATATCGTCGAAACAGGACGTATACGGACGCAGGAAGAACGTAACGACATAGACAAAGACGAAGATGAAAAAAGTCCGGCCGAAAAACAGAAAACGGATTCACAAGAAGCTTCAACAGAGAATCAAGAGACAGATACGTAACGCGCATCTGCCATCATGATTCACACAGGCAACTTGCTTCCCTAAAGCAATCAGCGCGAAAAGTGCTAGTACCATGTCAGGCATGAACACCAATATAGTCTGGAAATGTCGCGATAAAGAGATCTCATGCGCGACTGAGCCTGTCATAATGGGAGTCATAAATGTGACTCCCGACTCCTTTTCGGATGGCGGAGCGTTCATCGAGCCGATGGTTGCGATCGAACAAGCACTAAGAATGCTTCGTGATGGAGCACGAATCATAGATATTGGCGGCGAGTCTAGTCGTCCAGGGGCAACCCCCGTTTCTGCCGATGTGCAAATCCGCCGCATCCTCCCAGTAATCGAAGGCATTATGGAGAAACGCCCTGATGCCGTCATATCCATCGACACAACATGCTGTGTAGTAGCCGAAGCTGCGATCTCGTCTGGTGCTTGTGTCATAAATGACATATCCGGTTTGACGCAAGACCCTGACATGCCAAAGCTTGCACATAAAACCGAAGCGGGGGTCGTCATTATGCACATGCAAGGGTCCCCTTCCAACATGCAACAGAACCCGCAATATGAGGATTGCGTAAGCGAAATTTATCAGTGGCTGAATAAACGCATACAAACTTTAGCCAGAGTCGGTATTCCCGCAGAACGGATTGTAATAGACCCAGGTATCGGATTTGGAAAAAAACTATCTCACAATCTTGAAATTTTGCATCGATTAGCGCATTTTACCTCTTTGGGTGTGCCAGTTTTAGTAGGCGCATCTCGCAAACGGTTTATCGGAATGGTAGGACAAGTTGCGTCTCCGCAAGATCGGCTTCCTGGCAGCATAGCTGCTCTCACCAGCGCGGTGCTGGCAGGAGCCTCGGTTCTTCGTGTGCACGATGTACAGCAGTCCATACAAGCCGCACGCATTGCTGCTGCGATTCGAAACCCGGAGCAATGGCAACATGTTTAACGGAAGAGAGAAAATCGATGCTGGAAACCACACTTGCTATTGGCTGGACAGGCTTATTTGAAATTCTTGTCCTGACAATTGCGTTCTACTACATTTTTCTCTTTTTCCGCGGCACGCGTGGGGCACAAGTCCTTATTGGCATGCTTCTTTTAATCACCGTCTTGTTAACCATGACATACCTTCTCAATCTCAGTCAGTTAAACTGGCTTTTACGGAGACTCTCCGTGTATATCGCTGCCGGCTTCGTTATTATCTTTCAACCCGAAATCCGGCGTGCACTCGCAGAACTGGGACGACAGCCTGTGTTTACATCTAACACGGATAAACGCACCATTATCGATAGTGTTGTGCAAGCAGTTACGCATCTTGCAGACCACAAAGTCGGAGCTTTAATTGCCATCGAACGCGAAATTGGAACGCGTGGCGTGCGTGATTCTGGCGTCACGATCGATGCTCCCGTAATTCCCGAACTACTCTCCACCATCTTTTATCCGCACACACCGCTACACGATGGCGGCGTTGTGATTCATGCCGGCCGCATTATGGCAGCTAGCTGTGTCTTCCCTCTCTCCCAACGTCTCGAACTGCATAAAAACATTGGTACACGCCACCGAGCTGCCGTTGGGTTAAGTGAGGAAACCGATGCAGTGGTTATCGTAGTATCAGAAGAAACCGGGGCGATATCCGTCAGTTACAGAGGCCGCTTGAGCCGTGGACTCGATGGCGAACGTTTGCGGCGCTTCCTCACCGCGCTCTTGCGCGGTTCACAGGAAGACAATGTCTGGCGCAGGATGCAAGAGCAACTCGACCTGACCCCGGAAGGGATCGCGAAGTCAGAAAGCCGCGGGAACAAGGAGGTACCACATGCTTCTTAAACGCGAAGATTGGATCAAATTATACCGCGAAAATCTCTCCATCAAGCTTCTCGCGCTTACATTGGCAACCGTTACGATCTATTCTATTCAACGTATCACCAATCAAACGGATGAATTCGAGGTGCCTATTCTCATTGAGGCAGAATCTGGAATGGCGGTCTTGCAGCAGGATGCAAGATATGCGTACGTCACCTGCCGAGGCTCCCTGGATGACTTGCGCAGACTAGATCAAAGCCAATTGCGTCTTGTTGTACGTCCCCGCACATATGGCAGAACGGGACCAGAGCAAGTACCCATTGGAATACGGAATGTACATGGTGTTCCCAGATCCATATCCGTAACCAAGGTTCGTCCCAATTTGTTGCACCTCACACTAGACCGCGAAATCGAAAAGCAGGTAAGTGTTGCGCGGCCAGAACTGCTCGGACGCCCCGCGCTGGGACGTGCCGAAATCGAATTCTCTCCCAAGATTGTCACCGTCCGAGGCCCCCAGGAGCTACTCACTGATTTGAAAATCATGGAAACACCCCCTATTGACATCGAGGGTGTAACCGTATCTTTTTCGCGCGAACTGCCCCTCGTAACCGATGACGAAACAGGTGTATGGGACGTCACACCAAGCTCGATTTCGGCACGTGTGAATATCGTAACGGAAGCCATCAGCCGGGAATGGGAGAATCTGCCTGTACTGATTCTGCGCGCACCAGAAAGTAACCTTACATTTGATCTCTCACCCCCTACAGTCAGTGTAAGCCTCCTGGGAAGCCCACAAACCGTCAATGAAATTGCAGCAGATGACATTCGTGTTTTTATCGACTGCACAAACATTACCGAACCTGGTGAATATGAAGTCACAGCAACCGTGAATATTGATCGTGGCACGGATCTTCGTAGTGCGATTACACCACCTGTTGTCCATGTCACGGCCCAACCTATCCGCATCCCTGAGGATCCGACTCCTGAAATGCGCCCACCAACAGAACAGATCCCTCTACCCGAGGAACCAGACGCATAAACAACGAATAGCCCTGATGGTACATTCTCTATGACACCTACTGATAAAGTTGAATATCCTTCTAGCACGCGTGTCGTGATTGGTATGATCACAATCGTATGCGCCCTTTTCATTCTCTTAAGCCTTTCGTCATACGATTGGAGAGACATCTCTTTGCTTAGCACACCACCGAACTACCCTGCTACCAACTGGATCGGTCCTCTAGGCGCTTGGGCATCCTTTCTCGCGCTCAATCTTGCCGGTATTGGTGCATTTGCAATCCCTGTATGGCTACTCTCTATAGGCGGCCTGCTGATCTTTTACCGCAGAAACATACGTAAAATCGCTTTCTGGCTGGCGATAACGCTCTGCTTGCTGGCAGCTATTATCGATCTACATGGCGGGGTGCATATTCGCGAAACCTATAATCTGGCATATGAGGGCGGCCTGCTTGGCGAGATGATCACCCATGGCCTACTCATCCGATGGCTAAGTCCACTGGGAGCGGGGCTCATTCTCTGGTCGCTACTGCTCATAGCGCTTGTTTTAACGATTGGCCCACATAATGTATATGTCGGACTCCAATATGCAATGGCCGGTGCTACACTCGCCTGGGAGTATTGCACCAATCACCATGCCCGCCTAGATGCCCGAAACCTGGAAATGGAAAAAGAAGCTCGTTTGCTGCGGCGCGAACAGGCACGACTACAAAAGCAGCTACGCAAGAAAAACGCCGCCAAAAGAAGGGTAAATGAGCCGCCCGAAATCGAAAAAGACCTGCCAGAACCGGACGAAAGCCCCAAACGCCCTGTTCATTCTCAGCCAATACCAACCTCCCCCATTCGTCGCGCGCTTACAAAAGCTAAGCCGATGCCATCGCAGGTGAAAGAAGAGCCTGAGGACAAACCCGCCCCCCTACCCCCTCCAGTTATTGACCCAGATCAGGCCCAATTCCCTCATTACAAGCTTCCTCCTGTTACACTTCTCAATGCACCAACGCGTGATGGTCGCAGTGCAAACCTGAATGATAATGAAGCCGTCGGCATGCTCTTAGTGCAAACGCTGGACGAGTTCGGCATCAGTGCCGAAATTTCCAGTATAAAACAAGGGCCCGTCGTTACACGCTATGAAATCCTGCCAGCACGTGGCGTCCGTGTTGAGCGAATCGCGGCTCTCTCCAATAACCTAGCGCTCGCCCTCAAAGCGCATAGTCTGCGCGTGCAAGCTCCCGTTCCAGGAAAAGGCGTTGTTGGAATAGAAGTTCCTAATGAAACGGCCAATATGGTTGTCATCCGAGATATTATCGAAAGCGATGAATGGCGCGCAAGAACAACAAGACTGCCGCTTGTACTAGGCAAAGATGTGGGAGGAAAAAACGTGATTGCAGACCTGGCCAAAATGCCCCATCTACTCGTAGCGGGCGCAACGGGCGCAGGAAAATCGGTTTGTATCAATGCTATGTTATCCGGCTTGTTCATGTGCAAAACACCCGATGAATTGCGCTTAATCCTAGTGGACCCAAAAATTGTGGAATTCTCCATCTATAACGATTTGCCACATCTCGTGGTGCCCGTCATAACAGACCCGAAAAAAGTATCTCTCAGCCTGCGTTGGGCAATCAACGAAATGGAAAAACGATATAAAATGTTTGCTAAAGCCCGAGTTCGCAATATCGAAGGTTTCAATAACCGGCTTACTGCTACGCAGGGAGATCTTTTTTCAGATGATTCCTCTGATAGCCTAAAAAAAGATGATTTGCCAACCTCCGTTCCTTACATTGTTATCGTGATTGATGAACTCGCAGACTTAATGCTGGCAGCTGGCGCTGAAATCGAAAACAGCATCGCTCGCCTGGCACAGTTGTCGCGTGCTGTGGGCATTCACATGATCATTGCCACCCAGCGCCCATCCGTCAATGTCATCACAGGAACCATTAAAGCTAATTTTCCTGCTCGCATTGCTTTCCAAGTAGCCCAAAAAGTCGATAGCCGTACGATTCTTGACCAGTCTGGAGCCGACAAACTCTTGGGGCAAGGCGATATGCTCTATCTCCCACCAGCCTCAAGCAAACTCGTCCGCGCGCAAGGCGCGATGATAACGGATGATGAAGTCGACCGACTAGTTACCTTTATGAAAGAGCAGGCAGAACCTTCCTTTGAAATGGAAATTAAAAATAAACTGGAAAAAAGTGCTGCTGCACCCGACTCGATTGATGATGGCGAAGATGACGAGCTTGTTGAGCAAGCTATTGCGATTATCCGCGAAACGCAGCGCGCCTCAACGTCTTCTCTGCAAAGACGTATGCGGATTGGCTATACGCGAGCCGCAAGAATTATCGACATTCTAGAAGAACGTGGTATCGTTGGTCCTCCATGTGGTGCTGGTCCGCGTGAGATCCTCATCGATCTTGATGTTCAAAAGGACCATGACACCAACGATGGCATCGAAGAAGATAGTGATCTAGAGAATGAAGAGGTAGAGATATAACTATGGCCATTGGACCCATATTACGCGAAGCGCGCCAAGGTAAGCAACTTACCACGTCTCAGGTTGCCGAAATGACGCGCATGAAAGTACAAATCGTCGATGATCTCGAAAACGATGACTTTCATCGCATTGCTGCCACCATCTATGGAAAAGGGTTCATTAAACTCTATGCAGAGTGTGTAGATCTGGACCCCGAACCCCTTATCGATGATTACATGGAGCAAGTAGGCTCACCGCAGCCTCCGAAATTACCGAAAGTAAAAAAACAATCAACACCCCCACCGCCCTCTGAATCCACAGAACAGAAAGATTCTGATGAATTTGCAAACGATATAAATCCCTCTTCAGATGACCTGTTCTCCTATGCCGTGCAAAATCGACAACGTAAAAATAACGTTTCCGTGAGTACAGAGGCATCTCCCTCAACCGCAGCGACTCCGACCACATCGAAACAAACGGTTCACAGATGGATATTTGACATATCCAATTCGACAAAAAAGCTGTTTCTGCGGGCAAAAGAAACCTGTGCGCATTTGACCGAAGCAAGTATTAAGCATTTCACCGAGGCAGGTGAGCACGATAAATGGATTCAACGAGCCTTACTCGCCATTGGTATACTTGTAATCATACTCATTCTGATTCCAATCGGGCGTATGTTTATAGGACGACACGATACAGACATCCTTCACGATGATGACCTTATACAGTTTATTCCTCCGCCAGAACTGTATCAGGAGTAGGAGATAACACACCTACTCTTCTATTCGCACAGGTGTACCAGAAGGAATGTAGATATAAAGTTCTTCGACCTCTTCGTTGAGCATTCTTATGCATCCAGCACTCTCTTCCTGGCCAATGCTATCTGGCTCCCAGGTACCATGAATACCATAGCCTCTCACGCGCGGCGTGTCCCCTGTAGCCTCAATAGAAAGCCAACGTGTGCCCAACACATTGTCTGGATGTCCGAATGGAACTTCACGCCCATCCGGAGGCCACCAAGATGGCTCAGATATTTTGTCCCGTACGACGAACGTTCCCACCGGTGTCTTGCCAAACTCGCCTGTACCCACACGATAACGCTTAAAAAACTCTCCGTCCAAATACACAACCATGTCTCGACGTGTCTTATTGGCAACCATTTCAAAATCACCACTAAAGATCAGCAAACGATCACCAATCCGAATCCGATTCGGATTCGAAATGTTATTGCCTTTCTGTATGAGATCCACTGTTGTCCCAAAACGACGAGCTAATAAACGCAATTGGTCCCCACTCTGAATAAGGTGCTCCTGCTTTTCGGGCATCGGACGCGGGGAAAAGATTAAGTCAATGTGCACTTGACCTAACTGGTCCTCCACCTTACGCCGCGTTGCATCATCCGCAGCCAACCGCAATGCCTGCTGGTACAATTCACGAGCAGCTTGCAACCGGTCCTCCTCTCGCAATGCCGCTGCTTCTTCCAAAAGCTTTGACACATCTTCAGACAGCACGTTTGCTTCAGCCGTCACATCGCGAGAGGGTTCCTGATTCTGCCTTGATAATCTTCTTGTGCGCCCAGAGGTAGTATCTACCCCATCTTCTGACGCAGCAATGACCTCTCCTTCAACCTCCTGCGGTGCAGCAACACGGGAAGGACGCCGTGCAAACCAGACTGCGCCCGCAATTAGTAACAACACGACTAACACGGGGATCCAAGGGCGGCGTTTCGGCGCACGATAATTGCTAAATTCTTTCACCTTCATACGTTGCAATCTAACATGCCCCACAGACCAGAATCACGCAAAAAACGATGCCATATCGATTATTCTTTACCTTCTGCCTTATGAACGAAGTTTAAAATCAATCCCCATCAAAGAAATGGTATCACAATTGAACATCAAGAGACCCTACAGGCCAAAATATGTCCGAAAAGGAATGGGTTGATCATAACTTCTAGCAATTCGGGACATTTCCCGTAAATAGCTACGATCTCGCGATTCCGTGTAACGTGCAATGAGATCATAAATTTTCTGTTGTGACCAACCATCTCGAATAGACGCATCTCCTTCTCCTGGAGATAATTCTGGGTAAGCCAAATCAAAGACCATATCACTACGTGTCCCACCGGCACGACCAGCAGCATGAAACACAAGCCGTTCTTCCGCAAGAGGGTACCGTCCATACAAAACCAGCGGACGATCAAGATACAAATTCCCCGGCCGCAAGGGAAAACCATCAATCTGCGTGTCAACACCAAAACGAACACGCAAATCCGCTAACACAGGGCGGCTAACCGAACGGATGAAATCATGCAAAGCATCCGGAATATCCCATCGTCCTGTCGTAACATACGTGGCATCTCCCATGTTGAACTTACTAAGCATCTCCAACAAATACATATTGGCATGCTCGGCAACGCCAAAGGAGAATATTGACATTCGCCCCGCATTCTCTCGCGTGAAACGTGCAATAACTTCCGTATTGTCAGTCACACCGCTATGCATCAACCCATCCGTTGCAACAATTACAATAACAGGACGTTCTGGATCCGTTTCCAATGCCAGAATATCACGCATCGCCTGCAAAAAGTCCGTGTTCCCTTCAATAACCATGTCATTAAAATACTGCCGAGCAGCAGCATCCACTTCGTCGCTGCGGAACATCCAATCGGGAAATGCATATGTGGTTTGGTCAATAAATGTAGCGACATTAAAGCGGTCTTGTGCCCCTATGTATGCAAACCCACGACGAAATCCTTCCCTTGTGAAATGCAAACGTCGTTCAGCAATCGTGGCTGATGTGTCCTGTACAAACAAAACATCCTTCGGCATCACGGGCAATACATCCGCACTCACACGATCAATCGTAAGCCGAAAATACCCATACCGCTCCCCTTCTCGCCGATATGTCTGCACCTCCGCAGTAAGAATCTGTTCGATCGGTTCAGCATCTGTTATTTCATCAGGGGTCTCTTCGAATAACTCTCTCGTATCTTCCGGATCCTGCACAATCGAAGGTCCGCCTTCATCGAGAATCGGGGATGGCCCCGGCAACGGCCCCATATCTTCTGTGATATCGGTAACAGCAGGTAATTGCAACCGCGTCAAACCATCAGAAACATCTGGAATATTAGCAACGTCAATCGGCAATGCGATATCCGGAGCATCTGGAACGCGTTCGATCAAAGGAATCTCTCGTCGAGGCATGGGCACATCGAGATCCGTCACAACGCGTGTTTCAATGGCAATAATTTCCTGACGTGGTTGCCAATCAATATCAAGAGAGGGAGCCGTATCGTCTAATAGCGTGGCAAGATCCAACTCTACTTCAGGGGCACGAACCGCCGGGGGTTCAATAGATGCAGATTCGGGTGGCACTTGCAAAGTCTCAAGTGGAACCTGTAAATCGGCTGCAAGAGATGGTTGTAAGGAACGTAATGTCTCTACAATGGGGGTAACATCTTCAGGCAGCTCCACACGGTCCACTGTCATGGTTTCAAAACGGCGCGTTGGTGGATCAGGACGCCCTCCCGCTAAATAGGAAAAATCTACACGCGATGCTACCCATGCCATAAAAACATGAATCATCATCGAAAAAAGCGCAGCCAGAATCGCGATACACCACTGGCCGCGTAGACGTGTATCTACTTCCCACCCGATGAAATCCGCATCATCAGAAATGTCGAGGCGACCACGCTTTATGGATCCCATGTCTGCCTCGCTTTCCCTGTCCAATCACTCTCCGGATAGCGGCTTTTCAGCTCTGTAGTGATACGCTCTACATCATCTTGACGGTCTTCGGCTGCAAAAGATTTTGCGGCAAGATATAAACTTTCAGGCACCAATTCTGGGTCATCATACAAAATACCTACGCTTAAGAACAGCCGGACTGCTTCATTCGGTTGTTCATTAGCCAAAGCAACCTTACCCAACCCAATAAGCGAACGTGCCCGAACAGCATCAGCCTCAGCTCCCGCAGCAAGATCGGATGCGCGACGTAAATACATGCGTGCTTCATCCAATGCCTCACGCTCCAATAAAAACAGACCCAACCGTAAAGCGGCTTCACCAGCATAGGTAGTCCGGACATCTATATCCAATGCCGATCGCCAGGCTTCCTCGGCATCCTCGTATTTTTCCAGACCAACATATGCGCGCCCCATCAACGCATGGCCTGATTGCTGCCAGGCAGCATCCTCCTGCTCAGTAAGCAAAGCTGCCACCGAAACCATCTGATCGTATTGCGATTCTGCTCCATGATGCGCAGCAATCCATTCCAACAACGCAGGGGGGAAACGATCTCGCAATGGTGATACAAGCAACGAATCTAGTAATTCGGCCGATTCAGATGCCTGCCCCAATCGTTGCAAGACAAACCCTAGCTGAAATTGCGCATCGCGACGTAGCGCATCACGTGACGCCCGTTGCAACGCTTCACGCAAAAGAGGCTCTGCTTCTTCGTAACGCCCCGCATCAAATAACAGTACGCCCTGCCAATACAAACTATCAGCAAGAAAACGACTATCCGGATACAAACGCTGCAATTCTTCCAATGTAGAAATGGCATCCCGGTTACGCTCCAGACGAATTTCACCTATGGCCTTCTGATAAAGCGCTTCTTCCGCGAGTGCATCATCGGGGTAATCCCGTACTAAACGACTCCAATCACGAACAGCCTCTTCATACCCACCCGCACGAGATAAAGCATACCCCGATGCAAACAGTGCCTGCGGCGCTAGGGAAGAATCAGGAAAGTTCTCAACCAATTGTTGATAAAATTGTGACGCTTCACGATATGCCGCTTTTTCCCGCAGATGATGAGCTAATCGAAAGAGCGCATCACGCGCGCGCGTGGACGTGCCTGCATCGCGCACCACCAGACGGTAATGCTGCACGGCCTCAGCCTTACGCCCTAATGCAGCATAAGATTCTGCCAAAAGCCAGTTTACATCCTTGCTCTTCTCCCGCACCATTCGAACATCCTCTGCAGCACGAATGGCATCTTCATAAGCACCCGCTTTGTAATACGCAATCGCTGTCTCGAATATGGCCGCATTGGAAAAACGACTTTCAGGATAACGCTCGCGCAATTCCCGATACGTTGCAGCAGCCGCTGCCGTCTGCAACAACTGTCGCTGACTATTCGCCTTGATGTATAACCACTCATCGACCTTATCGTCGTCAGTAGCATCAGCAAGCGCTAAAGCCGTAATATCCAGTGCCTCCGCATACAGGTTGGCCCGAAGAGCTGACCATGCCGCTTGCAATCGCGCATCCTTCGCCCGCGCATCCGCTGGATAGGATCGCAGTAATTCCCGATAGATGCCAGCCGCCTCTTCAAACAACTCCTGACGAAAATACAAATCGGCTTTTTGGAACAAAACTTCAGCCCTTAAACGGTCTGTATCGGCAGTTCTCTCGGCTAATTCATAAAAAACCAAAGCCTCTTCGATAACAACAGCATCTAACTGCCCTGTATCTTCCAGCGTCTGCGACAACCGACGACGACGAATATTGGCGCGTTTGAGTAATGCAAAAGTCTGAAACTCCGAGTCAGGGTGTTTTTCAAGCAAACGCGCCATGACATCGTCTGCTTCGTCCAGTTTGTCTCTTACATAAAGCGTTTCCCCTAAATGATAACGCGTTGCAGCTGCCAGCGCAGGCTCAGGATCGGCCCCAAGTATAACTTCGAAATGTGCTTGCGCAGATGCCAAATCTCCAGCATCCGCATACAACCTGGCACGCCGATAAGCGGCACGCAAACGATAAGGACTATCGCGAAACTGCGAGACGACACGGCCATAAAACCGGGCAGCCGTCTCATGATCATTCGTTAGCCGCAAGCTTTCTGCCAGTCGAAACGTAGCGGCATCATTTCGTTCACCTTCAGGAAAAGCCCGTAATATGGATGCATACTCACGCAGCGCCAGATCATACATCTGGCGTGCAAAAAGACCATCGGCAAACCGCATGCGATCTGCATAGTCATCATCCATAGCACCTACCGCACTGCTCAATATCAAGCAAAAGGAATAAACCACGGCAACGCGCAGCCTTATCCGCCTTATCTTCCACATAAAATGCCTCACGAATTCGGTTCTTTCGTTGCGAAGGAAATGTTCCAAAGGTCTGATTGACGACAAAGATCTAGCGTTCGGATAAGATATTCATAGGGCGTCTGCAAATCTGCACGAATTACAACGGGCTGACCTGGATACAATGCGACAATTTGCTCTAGCAAATCTTGCAATTCTTGATGATCCAATTCACGCTGATTGACCACATGCGTTCCATCGGCACGAAGGTTGATGATAATTTCGGAGGGTAAACGACTCGGGTACTCACCCGTCTCAGCAGTAGGCACGGTAATATCAATCTCCGTTTCCCACTGCGCATAAATTTGTGCAGCAATGAAAAAGCATAAAAGCAAAAACATAATGTCAATCATCGGTGCCAATTGAAACCCGACACTTGCGCGTTTGGATTGTCTACGAAAGTTCATGCACCTGGCCTCCGGCTGAGTAACAACATCAACATCTCACTCGCATTCACCTCGAGTAGGGAAACCAGTTTCGCAGCACGACGCCGGAAATACGCGTAAAAAGCCATAGCTGGTATACCCACAACCAGACCGAACGCTGTCGTCAGCATAGCTTTATTCACACCCTCAACCAAAGCGGTTGGCCGCACCACGGCAATTTGACCGGACACCGCATTGAACGCAAGCATCATACCGAAAACGGTTCCCAATAACCCAACCATCGGGGCAATAACGGCTACATCCATGAGAAATTGGGTTTGCCCTTCCATTGACTCTGACTGCCTTGCACCCTCAGCCTCCACGACATCACGCAACAGCGTCGAATCTGCATCGGGCACATTCTTGACATGCTCAAGCGCTGCCAGTATGACCGCACTCAGCGGACCACCGCGAAAATTACACAATCGTCGCGCATCCTCTAAGCTCCCTGAACGCAACTTATCTATGAGTTCGGTGCGAAAGGGCTCCGGCACAACCGCTCGTCCGCGCAAAAGTGCGAAAAAATACAAGATCAGCGCCAGCGTCAGAACCGACATGGCCGCAAGAATCACATAAATAGATCTAACCCCAAACTCCATGGCCGTTTCAAATGATATGCCATTCCCCGTTTCAGATGCCAAAGCCACCCCCGGCAATATCAACATGCCCAACGACACCCAACGCCACATTACCTGTTTTTGCATATACTCTCCTACTGCATCTGCTTCCTGTTTTACAAAGATGGATATTCTATACCCAACAATGCAGATACTTTATTGTTATAACACTTTTGTTCACGATTAACAAAATCTATTGTATCAGTAGCACGCTTAGCAAGCCCCGAAATATGCAATCCCCCCGGTGCGCCTTCATGTTTTTTCTGCAGCGCAGCGACCAGCGGATCACGCCCCTCTAACGCATCTGGTTCGGATTTAACACGATCATAGGCATCGCGAAAGGGTACCCCGTCCGCGACCAACTCTAGCGCCCGATCCGTCGCAAAAACCCCAGGTATACACCCCGCCCGCAATGAGTCTTCATGCACTTGCAAGGACTGCATGAGAGGTTGTAACACCGTAACGGTTTCGTGCGTCAGCCGTAATGCCTCCATAAAGGGAGCTTTGGTCTCCTGTAGATCCCGTTGATAACCACCCGGCAAACCCTTTAGAATACTCGCAACACGCATGGCGCAAGAGAGCACATCTGCACTTCTCGCACGGGCCAACTCGAATACATCAGGGTTTTGTTTTTGCGGCATGATGCTACTACCAGTGCAATACGCAGGGGGCAGACTAAAATATCCGAATTCCGGCATCAAATACAGAATCATATCTTCAGCCAAACGACTTACTGAAAGCATCACTTGTGATAAAGCCATCAAAATCACATGTTCACAACGACCACGCGCCATACTGGCATATAAAACATTATGGATCGGTCGAGAAAAGCCTAACAATTCCGATGTGCGAGCGCGATCAATCGGTAGAGGAACACCGTAGCCTGCAGCAGACCCCAAAGGGGAACGATCGTTCTGACGATACGCGCCCCGTATCAGTTCCAGATCATCAAGTAAACTTTCGGCATGTGCGCTTGCCCAAAGTCCCAATGAACTGGGCATTGCAGGTTGCAAATGCGTACGCCCAGCCATCGGCACCTCTCTATGTTTTTCGGCAAAAGCAAGTAAAACCTTCGCAAGCCCAGCAGTCTCTCGAGAAATGTGGAAAAGTTGTTCTTTCGCAAACAAACGCAAATCTACCGCAACCTGATCATTACGGCTGCGCCCTGTATGAACCCGCTTGCCCAGATCGCCCAGTTTCGCTGTCAGGGCACGCTCAACGGCCAAATGGACATCCTGGTCGGAAGCACTTATCCGAAAGGCCTCTTTGCGATGATCACGGATGACACCAATTAGAGCTGCAACGACTTGATCCTTTTCCGCAACAGTAAAAAGCGGGTGCGCCAGAGGCATCTCGGATAACATCGTTACATGCGCTGCTGTACCGATACAATCCACCTCAACCAATACCCGATCCAATAAAACATCTTCTCCTGCTGTATATGCCAATACGGTTGGATCGATCTGCCCTACCAGGGTCTTTTTTCCCGTACTCATAACCAAATCCTTTCTTCTAAAAGTCTCCTTCGTCTTCCCGCCAAACACCACCACGCTCCTGTACTTGAACGGCAAATAACGCTAATGATGTGTGGGCCCCTTGCTCCTGTTCCTCCAATTCTACAATCTCTGCCCCCGAAAGCACACCATCGAGCACGCCTATGAAGGCATCTACAATTTCTTGAAACTGCGTCGGACGACCTTGCGATACCAATTGCAATCGATTGCGGCGCCAATGAATCGCATCGCGGAACCAGGTGCTTTCACGATGTTTCACTAAAGTATGTAACGGTGCCCCCCAGGAAATGTCTGCCGATCGGGGAATACCGTGGCGTCCTGGGTAAAGGAACAATAGCTCCTGTAAATCATCAAGGTGCGATTGTAGCACAGTTCCCACACCTCTGACAACACGACGTTGCGTCAGTATCCACCGGTCCAAGAGTTCGTCTGGATCTGCAGGTAAACGTTCACGCAACCAGTTAATGTCCACAACTTCTTCCGCGGCGAAAGCCGCAAAAAGCTCTGCTCTAAGACGCAAGTGCCGAGGGCGTGAAAGCAGCCAATACACAACCGCACCAGCAAACCGAGCATCACCTTCACCTAAGCGATCCTCCTGAAAGTCGTTAAGAAAGCCCGACAAGGAGGGTATGCGTCCTGATCGCCAAAGATCATGAACATAGTCTAGGGTGATCTTTACATCATCCGGATACAAGACATACATAACACCTTGCCAAAACCAGGGTGGTAAGTATGGCCGTGTTTTCCCATCGCCAGCATCTAGTACGTAGGCAGATAAAAATGCATAAATTAACGCTTCCTGCGCTGTCTGCGAAAACGAACTCTCATAGTCCGGCAAAAGGATGCGATGGGTTAAATCACCCAACACAATTTGACTCCGCAGCAGAATGCCTTGTTCCTCGTCTTGGTCCCCCTCGTCCGACGGCAAAACTTGCAAGCGAATACGTTGCCCATGAAAGGGCACCTGCATACGCAATAGACGTTCAATGGCTGCGCGCTGCTGCTGCACCGCTTCCAGAAGATAGGCATTAGAACTCGGGCGTGGTCCCGATACAATAATAACCCGGTCAGATGACACAGCTGTATGCAAACGCAAAAGGGCCATGCGTGCGCGGATCGCTGCGCGCATAGCATCTTCATCTTCTCTGGTAGGCGCACCAATCGCGCTACTCACCAAAACACAACCGATTCCTGCTATAACCTTGAAAATCATACCCCTCAGCTTATGGAAATGGAAAAAACACGCAACCCGTATCTCAAATCATACTCATCGTACCTTTGTAAAACGAAAGATCTAATGTCATCATCATCGCACCCTGCTTCTGCGCAAGATCACCCGTGATCTTTTCAATACCTTGCAAAATCACCTTTTCGTGCCGCGCCGGAATCAAGGCCATAATGGTGTGGCTCGCGTTACGATCCTCTCGCATGAAACGCAACAATCCTGCAAATAATGGAATCGTAGAGACAACAGCTCCCATTCCCTTGGATTCGATAATCGTGGCTCCCTCAATGCCCTGATCGATTAAAAACTCGAGTACGGCCTGCAAATCATCCTCATAAAATAGGATTAAATACATGAGCTTCATCGTTGTGTCTTTTGAAGGTAGCGCTACACCCTGATCAATCACACGACCGACAATTTCGTATAAAACAGCCGGATCCGTTGCCTTCAGCATCTCGCGGCGTGCCATATCTTGCGACAATAACCGCGAAATGGCTGCCAATAGTTGCAAATGCTCAGGCACACGATCACCCGGCGCGAAAACGACAAAAAACACATGCACTTTTCGCTTATCGAGCGCATCAAAATCGACACCACGCGGAGCGGTTAATACAAATACAACAAAATCGTTTAGTCCATTGATGCGAGCGTGTGGAATCGCCACACCATTACCTAACCCCGTAGTCACCGCCTCTTCGCGTTCCGCCAAATACCGATACAGCGAGTGCTCATCACGATCACGCAAGACGTCAGATTTCACTGCCAACGCCGCCATCTGGCGTAGCGCGTCATCCTTGTTCGATGCAGAAAAGTCTGTCCGCATTAAACGTACATCCATTTTTTCCGAAATATTCATTCAACCTCCAGAGCGCTGCCGTGCTGGACAGCATAACGTAAAAAAAGGGGAGAAAGGAGTTCATTCGCAAAAATAGAAAACAGGACGATAGTTACCAAGTGGTCTAAATGTTCATACACAACTGCTTGCGCACGAACAGCATCCATAAGCGGAGACGTGCGAATCAGAAGCACAAACCCCAGCGCAACACCACCCTTAGAGTATGTGCACGTTCCTAGATATGTTCCCATTCTCCATCCCTTGCCAATCAACCAAGTACCAAGACCGCACCCCACGCTCCGCCCTATTCCTCGAAACAGAATATAAGCGGTACCTGCCAGCAATCCAACCGGATGTGTCAGCACGGCCAAGTCAATTTCAAGTCCTGCAATCACAAAAAACAAAGCATAAATCGGCGGAGTAAAAGGTTCCAAGGCATACAGAATTCGATTGTTCGAGCGCCTCAGATTAACCAATACCCCCCCCATGACCAAATTGATTAACAAAGGTGACAGATCAAGGGACAAGGCCAACCCCGTCACGACAAAAACAAAACCTACCGTAATAATCATCAATTCATTACTACTGCGAACACGTGCGATGAGAAGCGACAATGGAAATGCACAAAGGCCACCAATCAGCAAAGCCAGCACAATTTCCCGTAAGGATTGTCCCCACACAGCCTCACCTGCATCTGTTCCCAACATATTCATCACGATCGAAAAAGCGGCACCAAATAAAACGACCGTGACGGCATCTCCCAATGCAACAAGGCCAAAAAGGTAATCAACAAACCGACCATGTGCACGCATGTGATGGATCTCTGCCACAATAATCGCGGGCGAAGTCGCACAAGCTACAGCAGCCAGCAGAATCGCATATGGATAATGCATGTGCAACATCGGCATGAAATACCCAAGTAAACTGCACCCCACCAGTACCAGAACAAACGTAAAAAAAATGCCTGTCAGCGTGATCATCAGGACATCACGACCAATTCGCCGTAAGCGATGCGCGGCGAGTTCTCCACCAATTGTTAAAGCCAGAAAACCAATGGCAACTTCCGTGAGTACATGCAGAAGAGCTTCCATGTCCTGGGTAACCAAGTCCCCAACATGCCCGAACAAAATACCTACAACGATGAAGCCACTGATTTCTGGTAAGCGCACCAGCATGGCACATTTACCAGCCAAATATCCTGTCAGCAGCAAAAGCCCTGTAAGAAATAACGGATGTTGCGAAAAAAGTTGTGCAAGAGTAACCAGATATTCCATGGTATCCATCATATCGTCGGAATAAGCAAACACTATGAGCAAAGGAAGCTTGCCCGAAAATGACAATTGGTGCAATACAAGGAAATACTTTTCATTGCACACGGCATAAATCATACAACGATAGCGATCAAACCCAACAAAAACATGCAGATCGATACAATCGCGCGTGTTTCGGTATAAAGAAGATCATATGTCCATTCGACTCCAAAAATTTATAGCGCAGGCCGGCATCAGCTCTCGCCGCAAGGCCGAAACGCTTATTATGCAAGGACGCATTGCCGTTAACGGAGTCACGGTCACACGGTTGGGCACTACGGTGGACCCAGATTCAGACAAGATCTCTTTTGATGGACAAGACGTTATATGCTCTCAGCCCCATGTTACCTATATATTGCATAAACCCGCGGGACTCATATGCAGCGCTAGCGCAAAGCAAGGTCGCACCATTTTTTCCCTTTTCCCTTCAACATCTGAACTGCGGCTTTTTTCTGTTGGCCGTCTGGACAAATACTCAGAAGGGTTGTTGCTTGTTACCAATAGCGGAAAACTGGCCCATGAACTCGCCCACCCTCGTTATAGGCATACAAAAACCTATGATGTAACCGTCAGAGGCAAAGTATCAAAAGATCAGCTGCATCATTTGCAAGCACCCATGATCATAGAAGGATATCAAACGCTGGGAGCACAGGTTCAAATCATCCAGCAACAAGCACACCCCGCAACCACGAAGCTACGGATCATTTTGCAAGAAGGCCGCAGTCGCCAAATACGGCACATGTGCGCACAGCAGAATCTTGCGATCCAAAAGCTCAAACGGATTAAAATCGGGCAACTATCGTTAGGCCATCTAAAACCGGGCGCGTATCGCATTCTCAAAAAGGAGGAATTGCTTCTTACCCAAAAGAATGACAGCTTGCCTGCCACTCCATCTAACGTATGCGTTCATCCAACTGCCGCCAAAGTGTCAACGCTTCATCGCCCATACGACCTCGCTGATCTTCGAGTTCGTCCAAAATCTCACGGGCGGCATCCGAACGCCCACGCAAAATCTGTAACTCTGCCTGGTAGAGTTGAACGATCGGGCGGGAGGGATCAAGGGAAATAGAGCGGCTCAGAGCAGCTTCTGCCTCGTCAAGTCGATCCTGCCGAATCAAGATGTTCCCCAGCGAGCTCCAGGCAACAGCCTGGGTTTCATCCATTTCGAGCGCTTCGCGAATCAATGCCTCAGCCTCTTCATACGATTCCCGTTGCACCAATACCCAAGCTAAATCATTCAGTGCCATGGGCAGACGCTCGGACTCTAAACTCCTGCGTAAAGAGTCCTCTGCTAATCGATAATCCCCATCAGCAATTTGTAAACTGCCACGGACATATAAGGCAAGCGCATGGGCTGGATCTGCATGCAAAAGCGCACGCATATGCCGCTGGGCTGCATCACGCCGCTGCATCAAGAGATTTAACCGCAAAAGCTCCTCGACAATGGGTGGATGCCCGGGACGATGAATCAAGGCCGCTTCATAAAAATCAGCTGCTTGCATAAAATCATTTTGCTCGAAAGACAATCGGGCCCTGATCAGAGACCCGTAGTATCCACGCCCCCCCTCGATCATTTCGATGCGCCGCAACGCACGATTAATGACCCGCTCTTCTTCCAGCAAAAAACCTGCTTCTGCCATCAAAACCCACCCACGCAACAGATCGCGGTTCTCAATGAGAAAATCATCCAGCCGTGCCAAGGCAGCTTCCGCCTGTCCATCCAGCAAATCGAGCATAATTTCCTCCAAAACAGCACGATCGGCAGGCATTCCTGCATCGACCAGCTGCGAAAGAAGATCGCGCGCTTCTCCAATCTGTCGTTGCTGAAGTGCCAGACGATACAATCCCGCCAAGCCCCGTGCACGCTGTTCAGGATCCTCAAGCATACGGCGGTAAATGGATGCACTTTCCACGGCACGTCCATCCAGCATATATACTTCCGCCATGAGCGCTTCCATCGCAGGGCTACGAGAATCCCCAACCAAGGCAACGGCTCGTTCAACATCGGCAACAGCAACCCGCGCCTGTCCCGAATAGGCCCAACCCCAGCCCATTTCCGCAAAGGCCTCCGGTGCACGAACGATGCCATAAGTCCGTACAAGCGACCAAATCCGCAAGCGCTCCGTTAATTCTTCCTCGAAAACGGCTAGACGATACGCAATTTCCCCGTCAGGATCTGAAATTCTTTCCTCCGAAACCATTGCATATAAGTTCAACAGACTACTGATATTGTCCGGATCCAGCTGTAACACCGCATCATAAACCGCATGTGCTTTGTCATACTCCCCCTGATCTTCCAATAAAACCCCCAGATCATTTCCCAACCGACCAGCATGGCGAATACCCCAGGATACAATCTGCTCTGCCGCTGAATCATCATAGGATAGATCGAAATAACGATCGCGCATATGTTGCAAAAAATCCTGTCCCGCTTGTGCATGTGTTTCGCTGATCAATAGCGAACCGGGTTCTAGCCCAATATAAACCATCTTTTGCGGAACCGCTTCATATCCAACGCGCCGCCAGGAATCTGGATCATGCAGAACCGCAACCTCGTTAACCCAATCCGGATCAGACAACCATTCCTGCAATAAAGCCTGCATACTGAGCAACGCAGCATTCTGCAACCGTACTTCATCAAACCAACTAGCCACATAACGCTGATACACAAGTTGATTCCCCGCAGAAGCGCTTAAAACGCGCAACGGTATGTCGTGCTCCCAGGCATGCAAATAATAATGGGCATCCAACACTCCATCACTCACTAACCATCGACGCCCCGCAAGACTATTTACGACATCCTCGGAAATCTTGCGCGCAACGGAAACCCCACGCGGTTGGGCCTCCCCGACAAACCACCAAGGCGCAAGGATCGTCATCCCAACCAAGAGCATCGTGAGCACATACCCACTGCCGAAACGAACTATGCTCCAGCGACCATTCTCGCGCACGTCCTGCCATCTTCCCGCAAATAAGAACCAAAACCCCGCCAAATACCCACTGACCATCGCAACCAATACATATGGAGTAATCAATAGACGCTGCCACCCCAGCAACCGCCATGGTGTCAGGGGAACATGCAACCATAAAGCACACGCAAAAACCGTCATGATGACATGCAGCAGCAAAAGTGCTTTGTCGCGATCATCGTTCAAACCACGTTTAGCAACCGTGAACATTGCCAACCATGGTACGGTCGTCGTGAATAAGATAATCAACCATCCCTCACGCGGCAAACTGCGTGAAATCTGTCGCGCCTGGCTCAACCATATCGACCAGAACAAATCCCCGAAACCACCAAATTCGCGAAAAGCATACCCTGAGCCGCGGAAAAACAAGAATGCACCCAACGCATATCCGGCGCCAATACCCAAAAGAAGACATAGGCTCAAGATAATCAACCGACGTGGCATCAAGACACCATGCCGCCAGAGCGCATAAAGCATACCCAGAGCAAACATGGGCGCAACCACAATCATGGTAGTAAATTCAGCGGCCATAAAACCGTATAACAATGTCAACACAATCGCATACAGCATCACCCCACTTCGCACAAAGGCAAGCAACAGCCACCCCGCAAATAGCAATAACATAATATCAAATGACATCATGTGAGCCCGATTCGCAACGCTCCAAAAAGGCGCACTAAAACCCAACCCCGTTGCCGCAACAATGCCTGACAACATACTGGCAACGCGAGCTCGATTCGCGCGCACCGCATAAGGATCAAGGTAGAGTAATACCGCCCCGCGCATGAGGGCATAGAGCAGTCCAACAGACACAGCCGCACACAAGGAACTAAAGGCATTCAGCATAAAAACCGCATGACTCCCACTTATTCGTCCCAGTCCCGCAGCAAGTGCATGCCAATAGGGAGCACCGGGAATAAACTGCGGATGAATGCCAAGTGCATTGAGAATCAAGGATGCTGATAGGCCCGGTACGGCTCCTCCTGGAAGCGTGAACATATACAAGCCCCACATCAACACTGCCAATACAACGCCAATACCAATATCAAATTTTTGTGTTTTCATAAGGATAGATACTAATCCAACTTATGGAAATAAACAATCATGAACACAAGAAACATAATCCACGAAAGGTCTACAGCCAACCAGCCTTAATCTGGTGGCATCCTTCAACCACTACTCGAAAACACTATTTATGGCAATTTTGCCACATCTTTTTAGGTGTAAAACAACAATACTGGCTTTTTTTGTTTTGCCATCCGGCAACATATTGCCGATTATCGCAGTCCACTTTTTTTCAGACAATGAGCAGAGTAATACGCCAACAAAGGAGTAAACATGTCCGTAACCAAAGCTGTTTTTGATACTGTAAGTCGCCGTAATGCTGGAGAACCGGAATTCTTACAAGCCGTCAAGGAGGTGCTTGAATCACTCGAGCCGGTCATTGATCAGAACCCTGAGTATGTCGATGCCAATATTCTCGGGCGTATCTGTGAACCGGAACGACAGATTATGTTCAGGGTTCCTTGGACAGACGACAAAGGAAACGTGCAGGTAAACCGTGGATTTCGAATCGAATTCAGCAGTGCGATTGGCGCCTACAAGGGCGGCCTTCGCTTTCACCCTAGTGTGAATCAAAGCATCTTGAAATTCCTTGGTTTCGAGCAAATTTTCAAGAATGCATTGACGACCCTACCCATGGGTGGCGGCAAAGGCGGATCCGACTTTGATCCCAAAGGCAAAAGTGATGCAGAAGTCATGCGTTTCTGCCAATCCTTTATGACCGAATTGCAACGTCACATCGGAGATCAAACCGATGTACCTGCTGGTGATATCGGTGTTGGTGGACGCGAAATCGGCTATCTATTCGGACAATATAAACGCATCCGAAACGAGTTTTCCGGCATCCTTACCGGCAAGGGTCTCGGCTGGGGTGGCTCCCTGATTCGCCCCGAAGCCACGGGATATGGAGCTGTCTACTTCGCGCAGGAAATGCTCAAGACACGTAATGATAGCTTGGACGGAAAGACCTGCGTTGTATCCGGTTCCGGCAATGTTGCCCAATATACCATTGAAAAGGTTAATCAACTGGGTGGGAAGTGCGTCACCCTATCCGATTCCTCAGGCTATATTCACGATCCCGATGGCATCGATGCCGAAAAACTAGCCTGGGTCATGGACCTGAAAAATATTCGTCGTGGACGCATTCAAGAATATGCCGACAACTTCCGTGCGGAATTCTTTGCCGGCAAAAGACCATGGGATGTACCATGCGATTGCGCCTTCCCCAGTGCCACACAGAATGAAATCGAAGGGGACGATGCAAAGGCATTACTCCAGAACGGATGCACGCTTATTTCCGAGGGTGCAAATATGCCCAGCTCACCCGAAGCCGTCGATCTCTTCCAGGAGAAAAGGATTCTATTCGGTCCTGGAAAAGCGGCCAATGCTGGCGGTGTTGCCGTATCCGGTCTCGAAATGGCCCAGAATGCCACCATGATGCAGTGGCCAAGCGAAAAGGTCGATCAACGGCTATCCGAGATCATGACCGCGATCCACGAACAATGCACACAAGCTGCAGAGGAATATGGACACAGCGGGGATTATGTTGCCGGTGCCAACATTGCCGGATTCATCAAAGTCGCCGATGCCATGCTCGATCAAGGCGTCGTCTAACCATTCGCTGCACCGCCCACCGGGTTCATCCCGGTGGAGGTAAACGTTGATGAAAAGCGCTGAAGCTCCTTTTCTCAACTTTCTTCACTACCGCCCCGACCTCGCAGGGAGTCGGGGCCGGTAGGATCGCACCAAGCCAGGGGGATCTTGTCTCTCCGGCTTCCCGGCCTCACCGCTTACGCTTCTTACCCTTGCCACCCTGCATCACTTCCCGCACCCACGCTGGCGTATCGTCCTTTTTTTGCTTTTTGGCATCACGCGGCTGGCCGCGCTTCGTAACCGTTTTTGCAGCATCCATGCGACCGCTCTTCTTCTCCTTGCGGGGAACCGATGCCTTTTTCTTCGGCGTTCCCTTCAATGGCTCATCGTCACGCTTGGCCCGTTTCGGCTTATGTACTTGCATCGGACGCGGCGCAACAGGCTTGCGAGAACGGGGACGGGACCTCCCGCCACGCCTGCCAGAAAGAGAACGGGCAGACAGATCCACACTGCGTGCATTCAAATCAGGCGCAGAGCGGTAATGCTCCAAAAGATCAGCAAACTGCACAGATAATAACCGCGTAATCACTTCCTCACGCGACATACTTTCCAATTGCGCAAAAATGCCATGCATGAAAGGAGCAATGCGCTGCTCCGCATCCGTATCCAGTCGCATACGTTCCAACCAGGCCGCAATGCGAACACCGCAAACCGTTTTCCCATCCGGCACCGGCTGCACCAGAAACTTGCACCCTAAGGACCGCTCCAGAAAAGGAATTTTCGAACGCTCCCTCGGGGTAATCAATACCGAGGATATCCCATGCCGACCCGCGCGCCCTGTACGTCCACTGCGGTGCGTATACCCCTCCAATGCATCCGGCAAACGAAAACTGATAACATGATCTAAATCACTGATATCCAAGCCGCGAGCCGCCACATTCGTCGCTACCAGCAAACGGATTTGACGCTTGGAAAAAGCCTGCATCACCCGATCGCGCTGTAACTGGGAAAGATCACCGTGCAGCGCGTCTGCACGATACCCATCACGCGTCAGCGCATCAGTAACATCCTGGGTCTCCTGTCGCGTGCGACAGAATATCAAACCATAAATATCAGGCTCCGCATCCACAATACGACGTAGTGCCTGATATCGATCCCGCTCCTCCATCACATAGACATGATGTTCAACGGTCTCAGCACCTGCCCCACGTTCGCCTATGGCAATTTCAATCGGATCCTTTACGAATGCCTGCACCAAGGCCGCCAACGACTTCGGCATCGTGGCAGAGAACAAGAGCTTCTGTACCTGACCGGGAATCGCAGCCATGATCGCCTTCAGATCTTCTTCAAACCCCATCCCCAGCATCTCATCGGCTTCATCTAATACCACGCACGCCGCATGTGATAAATCGGCCGCCTCCCTGCGCAACAAATCATGCAAGCGCCCTGGCGTTGCCACCAATACATGTGACCCCATTTTCAAGGCACGCATTTGCCCGGAAATAGAGGCACCACCATATATAGCAGCAATTTGCAAACCACGTATGTATTTCGCGAACGATTTCAGATCACCACATACTTGCAAACACAATTCCCGCGTCGGACATAGCACAACGGCCTGCACGACTTTCTGATGCAGATGAATCCGCTCAAGCAAAGGCAAACCAAAAGCCGCGGTTTTACCGGTTCCCGTCTGTGCCAACGCAATCATATTGCGCTGGCCTTCCAGCAATACCGGAATCACGGCCTCCTGCACGGGTGTCGGGGTAACAAAATCCAATTCCCCGATTGCCCTAACAATCGGTTCAGAAAGCGCCATTTGCGCAAAATCACTCATACGATCCTTTCGGGTATAAAACCGCGTACACTAGCCGCTAACACCAACACCCGCAAGTTTATCTTCTCGCGGTCATGCTGCCTTTGACCTTGTGTATGTTCTGAAGCGATCAGCCGCTCAATGCAGGCAAAAGTAAAAACGGATGTTATCGCCCATCCTGAAAATCAGACAAAGCACTGGCAATCACCGCAATATCCTCTCGCGTATGCGCCGCGCTGAGAAATGCCGTTTCAAAAGGCGATGGTGGCAAATAAACGCCTTTGGAAAGCGCATGCTGGAAAAGCTGCGCATAGTCTGCATGACGCGTCGCTTGAACGTCTGCCAGGTTGTTGGGTGCAGTATCGCTGATAAACGGGGTAAAGGCTCCAGCCCGTCGCTGAAGGAAAACGTTTGGCTTCGCCGCCGACACGTTCTGCGCCAATGCCTCTCCAAGCTTCTCTAACTGCTCGTAAATCGATCCGTCAGCCAACAATTGAAGCATCGCCAGCCCGGCACTCACCGCCAAGGGATTCCCGCTAAGCGTACCCGCCTGGTATACCGGCCCACATGGCGACAAAAGTTCCATCACCGCCTTCCGCCCTCCCACGGCTGCCATGGGAAGACCTCCACCAATAATTTTGCCCAGACAAGTAAGATCCGCTGGCACGCCACAAAGATGGCCATAGGTAGAAGGCCCAAAGCGGAACCCGGTAATGACCTCATCAAAAATCAGTAAACACCCGACTTCGTCGCATAATGTACGCAATCCCTCTAAGAAACCGGGTTGTGGTAATACCAACCCCATATTGGCGGCAACGGGCTCCACGATAATCGCAGCAATATCCTTTCCACGGTTCTGCACGACGGTTCTTACTGCATCAAGATCATTGTAGGGAACCACCAAGGTATCAGCCGCCGTAGCCGCAGGCACGCCCGCCGACGAGCTCTCTGCCCCACTCAATAGCCCACTGCCAGCCTTCACCAGCATGGCATCGCTATGACCGTGGTAGCAGCCATCGAATTTCACGACACAATCACGCCCCGTATAGCCGCGTGCTACCCGCACCGCAGTCATCACGGCCTCCGTGCCGGAGTTAACCGCTCGCACCATGTCCATTTCAGGAACAAGACAGCACAGCATTTCTGCAAACGCAACTTCACGCGCCGTGGCAATACCAAACGATGTTCCCCTCTCCAAAGCATCTGCAACAGCATCCATAATCATGGGATGCGCATGACCAAACAGCAATGCCCCCCATGATTGACAACAATCAATCAGCTCTCGACCATCTTCCGTATAAATCCGACTCCCCGCCCCGCGCTTGACAAACACAGGCTCACCACCAACAGAACCGAAACTCCGCACCGGACTATTGACCCCCCCCGGAATCACCCGCTGCGCCCGCTCATACCAATCATGCCTCATAAATCGCCTCGTATTGATTCGCCCAATAGGTAATCAGAATATCCGCACCAGCACGCCGCATTGCCAGTAAATTCTCGCGCACCAACGCATACAAATCACCGCCGCCAGCTTGTGCCAACGCATGCAGCATCGTATACTCCCCGCTTACATTATAGGCAGCCAAGGGAAGTTGCGATTGTGCGCGAACCGCAGCAATCACATCCAGATAAAACGTCGCAGGTTTCACCATCAGAATATCCGCCCCCTCCTGCTCATCCAATGCGGCTTCTCGCAAAGCCTCTGCCACCGATCCCGGCCCCATCTGATACCCCAGCCTATCGCCCTCCTGCGGCGCACTCGCGGCCGCATCCCGAAACGGTCCATAGCAGGCCGAAGCAAATTTGACCGCATAACTCACAATGATCGTTTGTTGCAAACCTGCTTCATCCAGAGCCGCGCGAATGGCTTGCACCTGCCCATCCATCATTGCACTCGGGGCTACACCATCCGCTCCAGCGGCAGCATGTGTACGTGCCGTCTGCGCAAGCAAAGCCAGTGCACGATCATTGTCCACGCTTCCATTCTTTAGTGGTCCGCAATGTCCGTGACGCGTGTAGCTGCATAAACACACATCCGTAAAAACCGGAAGATATGGAAATATTTCTTTTATCTGCGCTACGGCATGCGGAAGGATACCCGTCGCGTGAGTGGCCGATGCGCCATCCTCCGTCTTTGCCTCATCAGAAGGCACTCCGAACAAAAGAATGCCACCAAGCCCACCTGCCACCAGTGGCTGTAGATCCTCGCAAAGCGCATCAACACTATAACGGTATTGGCCGGGTAACGATGCAATGACCTCTTTTTGACCTTTGCCCTCCACCAGAAACACCGGCCAAATCAGCGAACGCCATGGCGGTGGCGACGGATCCAACAGTCCTCGTAGGCCCTTCGTCGATCGCAAACGTCGCATCCGTACATCGGGAAATCCATTCATACCCACTCCTTCTCAATCATACCAGCCGCCATCGTGGCAACGGCACCATTTAATGTGTAGATCTTTGAAATGCGCACATCACAAATCCCCGCTGCGCGCAACCGCTCTGCCTCCTTGTGCCCCATGATGCCAATCATCTTATCTGCAAGTTGCTCCTTGCCAAATTGAGTGATATATGCATCTACTGCCGAAGCGCTGGCGAAAAATACGGCATCACACGGCGGATGCTGCACATGCAAGATTTCATTTTGCGAAATAACCACATCATCAACCAGCATCCCGGCGTCCCGCAGTGCGATGGCAAGCCCTTCGCCAGCCTGATCCGAACGAATACGCAATACCCGCGCCCCTTTCGCGACAATCTGCTTCGCCTCTTCCAGCACTCCATCCGTGCTGAACGAACCCGCAGGCAGCGCATCACATTTGATATGCACCCGCCCTAATGCTCTAGCTGTGCCCGGACCACAACACAGGATTTTCGGCAAGGAACGCAAGTCAATCTCCCGCGCAACAAGACAACGTACAGCGGCTGGCGATGTCAGAATGAGCCAATCGTATAATTGCCAATTAAGCTCCACATCAATCGGTCTCAAACGAATCAGAGGTAAGGATACGGGCTTACCACCATAATCTCGAACAGCGTTGCAAGCGCGTTCCTGTACATCCGCACTGCATGTCACCCAAACACGCATACCACGCAATGCGCCATGTTCGCGATAACGATATTTTGCATCCATCGCCGGCCCAATCAGAATCAGTCCCGGTGCACCCCCCGTTTCGACCCCGCGGACCACATCGACAATATCCGCCAGTGTCCCACACACAATCTGTTCTTCCGGCAAGCCCGCCGCCCAAACCAGCGCAATCGGGGTTGAACGAGCATAGCCCATCGACAACCTCTCTCCCACAATATCAGCCAGACAGCGCGTGCCCATAAAAATTGCTTCAGTCTGCGTACCATCAGACCGCGGATGATGCGCCTTTTCCTTATGACCGCTTAATATATGAATACGATCAGTAATGCCACGACGCGTCAGCAACAATCCCGTCCCGGTCGTCGCACAATGCACGCTACTAACCCCCGGCAACACACGATATGGCAATGCCAAGGCATCCAGCGCATCCACCTCCTCTGCCAAGCGGCCATACATGCCCGCATCACCACCCTTCAGCCGAACCACACGTCGCCCCATACGCGCATACGTTGTCAGACGTTCACAAATTTCCTGCTGGCTGTGACTATGCTTTCCGCTACGTTTTCCCACATATATTGCTTCAGCATGTACCGGTAAATACTGCAACAGACGCTGATCCAGCAAGGCGTCATATAAACAAACATCTGCCTGCTTCAGTTCATTCACAACACCCATGCTGCAAGTCTCGACACTGGTCCCCGCACTAGCCAAAATGACGGCCCTCACAAAAAGCGAACGCAACCGCTGCATACGAACATCACCAGCACGAAAGGATACCAGCAATGACCCTTGACCTGCAGGAGTTGGCAATTCCTCCTTGGGTATCCACCGTGTGATCCGATTCTGCAACCCCAAACGTTCCAACGCAACGCCGGCCATGATAATGGCATCAAAAGCACCAGCATCCATCTGCTCCAATCGTCGTTCAATCGTGCCACGAATCGGGCGCAGTGCAGCTTCCGGGAATGCCCGTTCGGCATACTCCCGACGGCGTGCACTGCTGACGCCAATCACACAAGGCCTCGAACTGCCGACAAGAACATCCCCAGTATCATGCGCACAAGGCAACCAGAACCAATCCATGTCTTCCAAAGCAGGATCCGGATAATCCTTGGCACTATGCAACCCGCAATCAATGCCCCCATCACGAACAGCGTCATCCAAATCCCGTGTAAAGAAATCTGCAGGAGCCTCCTCCAGACCAGTCTGCTGATCACGGTCCCCGGGACTGGAAAACCATACGGGCGAAATATCCAGCGAAGGTAGCAAACCCTGCAAAAGCGCTTGCGCCTCGCCAAACTGCACCTGCGCCAGTTGACTATCACGACTCCCTATTTTCAATATGGCACGCATTCTATTCCATTTCTCGCCGCCCACTGACCTTAGTGTCGGTGGAGGCAAACGTTGCGTTTGTGGCGAGTGCCACCACGTTCTCCAAAGCACGGTGGGATCTTTTTTTGCCGCCACCGAAACACTACTAAAATGTACGTGTAAATAATATGTATAATAATAGTTGCAATCGAGTATTTACATCTATGTCTGATGCCCTTTTGATAGCATATTACTGTTCATCGTAACAAGAGGAGAAGACCATGCCAGCCAAAGAAGACCTGACACAGGTCGAACGTGATAAGATTGAAATAGGGTGCGATTTCAATTTCCGGGAAATTGCCAAGCGCCCGCTTGCATCCATTTCCCCAAACGAAATAGCCATGTATAAATGGTCTGGTGTGTATCCACAACTGCAACCAGGTTTCTTCATGATTCGCGTCGTCACACCAGGCGGCCGCATGACGCAAAAACAATTTCAGCGGGCAGTCGATCTCGCTGAGACATTTGGTCAAGGCGAGCTCTGCATCACAACACGGCAAACGCTACAGTTTCACTGGATCCGCCAACAAGACATCTACAAGATTCTCGAAGGCATGGCCGAAGTCGGCATCACTACCAAAAATGCCTGTGGGGATGTGGCCCGTAATGTGGTTGGTTCCTCCCTTACAAGCGATAGCGCACATAGGACGGGCGATGCCGAACGCATCATCAAATTGATTGCTGAAGATGATGAAATCCAGAATCAACGCAACCTACCCCGTAAACACAAAATCAGTGTAGCCTGCACCAATGAAGCGGGAGCACAGACCTTGATGAATTGCCAAGGCTGGGTTCCTGTCGAGCGCGATGGTGTCACCGGCTGGAAGTATCATGCGGGTGGGGGCTTGGGGGCACGCCCCCATCTCGCGAAAGTCATCTTCGACTGGGTGCCCGAAGCATTGGTTGTTGAAGTCACACGAGCAGCCGTTGAAGCATTTCGCCGCTATGGCAATCGGCGCAAACGCGCATTCGGACGCCTAAAGGTCGTGGTCGATGAAATGGGCGCAGAAGCTTTTGGGGATCTGCTGCTCGAGATTATGCAGGAAAAGGAACTCGAAGGGCTGGATCAGATTGAAAAAGCCCAATCACCTGTACCCGACATTGGACGCCCGATTCTCAATGGCGAACCTGTCGTGCCCCAGCGCCAAGAGCGCTTCGTCACCGTACGCGTCAT
>PXBF01000145.1 GCA_003567005.1 PVC group bacterium | reverse complement strand
CTCGCCAGAAATACGCAGCGGAGCATCTTTTTCAGTCGAGTAACGCATTTCCTTGTCCGCATACCGGACAATACAATTCCCGGCAGTGCTACAAACATTATACACAACAGCCTCCTGTAATTGTCCATTCGTCCATTGCATATCAATAGCGAATCCACCGCGTGCCCGTAGTCCCTTTACGGTTCCGCGATTCCACGCAGCGGGCAGTGCCGGCAACATATGTATGATGTACGTGCCATCCTCCGCCTGTGTATGGCTTTGCAGAAGCATCTCATTAACGGCTGCTGCATAACCAAAATTGGCATCGATCTGAAAAGGCGGATGGACGGCCCAGAGATTCGGATAAATGTGGGTAGCCAATGTTTCGGTAATTTCGTGGTAGGCAGCTTCTGCATCGCGGAGTCGCGCAAACAGGCAAGCTTTCCAAACGCGGCTCCAAGCGGGGTGCCCCTTGCCATGATCGCGGCGTGCCAGCAGACTGACTTTCGCCGCTTGCGCCCACTCCGGCGTCTTTACCGGATCTATCTGTCGTCCCGGATACACGCCAATTAAATGGTTGATATGTCGATGATCATCTTCAGGGTCATCTATATCCTCCATCCACTCCTGCAACTGCCCCCATCGTCCGATTTGTGGTTTCAGCAAACGAGAAAGTTTCTCTTCCAGTTCTGCTTGGAATGAATCATCAATCCCAAGCGTTTTTGCTGCTTCAATCGTATTGGTAAACAGTTCAGCGCAAAGCTGTTGGTCATAGGTTACCCCATCGACTCCGACGGGACCATGCTCAGGCGAACGCCCTGCGGGAGCCACCAAGGTTCCGTCCGGCAATTCTTTCAGATGATCAAGCCAAAACTCGCTTATTTCTTTCAACACGGGATAGGCGTAGCGCGACAGATAGTCTTGATCTTGCGTGAATGTATAATGATCCCAAAGATTTTGGGTAAGCCAAGCACTATCCCCTTTTTGGATATGCCAGGTAGAGCCACCAAAGATGCCATTTTCAGAACGCATGAGCCAGCCACGCTTTACCCCTAAAACGCGGCGGGTCTCTTCTTTGCGCACTTCACGAATGGAATCGATCCAGTGAGCCAAAGGTGCAAAACAGTCGGTCAGATTCGATGTCGACGTAAACCAATAGTTCATTTGAACATTGATATCAGTGTGAAAATCGCAGCGCCAAGACGGACGCTTATTCATGCACCATATGCCCTGTAAGTTGGCAGGTAATGCGCACTGCCCCGAACGGGAACAGGAAATCATTAAATAACGGGCATAATCGTAGAGCAATGCCTCAAAGGCATAATCCTCCGGCTTTGCTCCACTTGCGAATGTCTCCTGATAGCGTTTCAAGCGATCTTCTGTTTTTATGCTGGCATAAGAATCAGAAGCTGCCAGTTGTAGATTTACGCGGTTGAATAAGGCTTGATAATCTGAAACATGCGCCTCTAATAGTTCCTGCCAGGACTTTTGAGAGGCGGCTTCTACCCATGCACAGAGGCGATCATGCGGATGCTCGCCTCGCCATCCCTTACTGCGATCTGCCACGTAATTGGTATCGGCAGCCACGATGAGGGTAATGCTATTGCAGCCATCAAAAGCAATGGTATCCGAACCAGGATACACACTGCCTCCATCGGCAAGAACCCGGACGCGCGTCTCCACATCGAGCGCAATAATCTGATCCGATGCATATTCGCGATCGGCTAGCAACTTTTTTGGATCTTCCATATGCACACGCCAGAGCCAGAAGTTACTGGTATCGCCTTTCATGACGAGCGTGTTCTCTTCTACCGAGACAGGCACATCGTGTTCATTACCCATGGATATTTTGCCACGCAAAGCACCCGGTTTATCTGCAGATAAACGCAGAACCAGAACACGATCTGGATAGCTGGCGAAGTATTCGCGGGTGTAAACAACACCATCGCTGCAATAGCGAATCGTTTGAACCGCACGATCAATATCCAATTGCCGGCGATAATCAGACATGCTCGTATGTCCCAGATGGATGTAGATATCACCCAGTGGTTGATATCCTCCTGTGCTATCTTCATTCCCAACCCAGACAGAATCCTGATTGAGTTGAATATGCTCAAAAGCAGGATGCCCGAAAGCAGTGCAGCCCAGACGTCCGTTTCCGATCGGATAAGCGTAATGCTGCCATAACCTCTCTTTGTCACGGGGCTTTTCTAACTGACTGTAGTCACGCACAACGGGATGGTCAGACCAAAGAATTCTCTGCATATTATACTTCTCTCTAATTCAATGCCAAGTCGCCCACTGGGTTTACCCCAGTGGGATAAACGTTATGTCGGGGTGCACTCACCTCTCATCAACTTCCTTCACCACCGACACAAGGTCGGTGGGAACGTTTCGCCAAACAAGCCCTTTACTGCAAAAACAGTTCGATGACAGGGATTTCGACATTGGGTTTGTTTACGGGAACGCGAATCGCAAGATCGCCCTCTGCGATCTTCTCGGTGAGATTGGAATGCTCCTGCTGTCTGCTTCGATTGAATCGCACATCGCTGGCATCATGTAAGAACTGGGCATATTTAACTTTGCCATCCAT
>PXBF01000137.1 GCA_003567005.1 PVC group bacterium | reverse complement strand
CCCATGGTGGAGCCGATTACGCAGCCCAGTCGTCCACTGGCTGCCATCTCCAGATCGAGTCCAGCCTCGGCCAGCGCTTGTTGTGCGGCCTGCGCCGCGAACAAACTCATGCGGCTCATGGATCGACGCGTCTTCCTTGGAATGGCCTTTTCATTCGTCAGGACCGCCGGGGCTCCGACCTGGCTGCGCAGTCCGCGGTACTGGTCCCACCCGTCCATGCGGCGCGTGGCGCACTGGCCCTGCTGCATGGCTGCCAAAGCCTCATCCGCAGTCGAGCCCAGCGGACAAATCGCGCCCATGCCTGTTATAACAACTCGGTTCATGATCCTATTTCTCTCGTTGCATGCCGTCCGCATGCCCGTTGTGCTTTCAATCTGCTATCGTCTGGCTCTTGCAGAACCTCTTGCGGCGGCGACGGCCCGCCTTCGCAGTGCCTTCCTCCTAGCCCTTCGGGCTCCGGCGGACAAGACGGCGAGGCATGCGCGCCGCCCTCCATCCATGAAAACATCCGTTGTTCCCAGAACTGGAGGGCGGCAGGCCTCTGCCGCCGTTTCCAAGGAGTGGTTTTGCAAGGGCCTCTCGTCCCAACATGCACTCGATGGAAGCCGAAAGAGCTCGCAAAGCCTCATGCTCACTCCAGACTTTGTGCGATCCCGAAAGAACACATTGAATAAACTAAAGGGAAAAAGTCAAGGCGGATAATGCTTGACCATACTGTCATCGGGTGATTTGCCATATAGCCTCAATTCCCGTATACTGTAACTATGTTTCTTGAGCAACGCCCGTAAAGAAAGCGTAAAACAATGATTTTACGCTTTCTTTTTTTTAATAACATAGTTACATTTGTCTTGTTTGTAACTATTGATGGAGGTTTATATGGGCAGTCTGACGCATCATCACAACAAGAAAACGGGCGCAACCTACGTGTATTCGGTAACCAGCTACTGGGACAAGGCAAAGAAAGCACCGCGTAACCGGCAGGTTTGCATCGGAAAACTCGACAAGGAAACCGGGGAGGTGGTTCCAACGACCCGAAAACGCAAAATCGCAGAACGCGCTGCGGTTACACCGGGCATTAGTGCCAAGGTTTCTGTCGCGGGGCCGTTCATGCTTCTTGAAAAGCTTTGCAAGCAAACAGGAATGGGACCTCTCGTGAAACGCTGTTTCCCGGACGACCACGAGATGATGCTCAGTCTTGTGCATTTCATTGTCCACAAGGGACTGCCATTGTCGCGCAGCGAATCATGGAGCGCAGGGCACCTGCATCCAATGGGCGAGGCGATCATCAGCCAGCGGATCAGCGAGTTGCTTGCGAAAATTACCGAGGCCGACCGGCAGCGGTTCTTGTCGCTATGGCTGGCGAAACTGACCGAGGACGATTACCTGTGCTATGACATCACTTCGATTTCCTCCTATGCGCGCGCCAATGCGTACGTCAAATTCGGGTATAACCGCGATGGCGAGTCACTCCCGCAGATCAACTTGGCCATGCTCTTCGGCCAGAAAAGTGCTTTGCCTGCCTATTACAGGCGTATGCCGGGAAATATTTCAGACGTTGCCACGCTCAAGACGACGGTCCAGTCGCTCGACTTTCTTGGCTCGAACTCCTTGCATCTGGTTCTGGACCGGGGTTTTTACAGTGCATCGAATATCACTGAGCTGCTCGACAGGCGCTACCATTTCACGATTGCAGTGCCTGCGGGCAGGAAATGGACGCAAGAGGTCATGGATCGTCACTACGAAACCATCGGCTCACCTCGCAATTACCACAACATCGATGACTCCGAAGCACTCCATATCGTCACCGATTTGCGATCCTGGGGAAAGAAACGCCGCCGTCTCTACCTGCACCTCTATTACAACGCCAATCAGGCTGCCGAGGAATTCGACCGCTTTACCCGAAAGCTTCTTACCTACAAAGATGAAGTCGAATCCGGTCAGCGCAACAAGGAGCATGAGGAAAGCTATCAACGCTACCTGATCATCAAAGACACGCCAAAACGCGGCTTGCGAGTGACGTTCAATGACGAGCAGATTCAAAAGTACAGGAAACGTTACAGCGGGTTCTTTTGCATACTTTCAAGCAAACTCAAAAATCCCGTCGATGCCCTGCACGTATACCGGCAAAAAGACAGCGTCGAAAACTCCTTTGACGACCTGAAGAACACCCTCGACATGAAAAGGCTCAGAATTCATACGGCTGCCGCTATGGACTCGCGCCTATTCCTTCAGTTCCTCGCTCTTATTCTCATCTGTCGCATACGCAATACGATACGAGATGACAAAATTCTCAGAAATTTAACAGTCCGCGAAGTCATGGAGGAAATGCAAACGCTTTCAAAAATCACATATTCAAACCGCTACGGGCAACTCTACACCGAGACCAGCCCCATGCAACGAAAGATCATCAGCGCATTTGACTTGCAAATGCCCACATAGTTACAATCCCTCGGGAATTCAGGATCCACACGAGATCAAGTCTACCCACAGATTCCACGGAAGACCCACACTTTTATCCTACACCTAATCGCACACTTAAGCCCACTCTTACTTGGTTACGCTTAGTCGAACTGCTTACTCATT
>PXBF01000108.1 GCA_003567005.1 PVC group bacterium | reverse complement strand
TTCCAGCGGAGGCACGCTTGAGAATTCCCTGCTGACGCTGACCGGAACCTTCACGATCACGGGGTCGGCCTGGAATACCGTGGCGGAATTCGGAACCATCGCCCAGACTCTCGATTTTTCAGAGGATTTCGAGGGATACGCGAATGGCACCGCACTCCAGAATCTGGCACTATGGGGGTGGAGCACGCAAGAGAGTGGCGTCGTCATCACCAACATCACCTCTTCAACAGGCGTGCAGTCTGTCATGTTGCCAGACGACGAAGCCCAGCTTGCCTTGCACATTGATGATGCCGAGGATACGCGCATCTGGACGGATTTCTACCTGCGCCCCGCGCTCGGTGCGAAACCTGACGGCATCCCCGAGGATATACAAGTGCATTTCTATTTCGATAGCGATGGGTACATCGAGTATCTCGATGCCACAACCGATACATGGACGCGCGCCACGAATAACATTTTCGGATCACCGGCACCCACGGCAGACAGCAATAGCTGGCATCGTGTCTCGATTTTCCAAAATCACGACCTCGGAACCTATGCCCTTTTGCTTGATGGGATTGTGATCTCACAGGATGTGCCTTTTGCCGGGACATCGTATCAATTCTTCGAGGTGACCAATGAAGACAATGTGGCCTATCTCGATGATATCCGTATCATCATCTCGCGTCCGATTGGACTGACAGCCAGCAACAACCATGACCCGGATCCTGATGCCGATGAATTGCATATCTACGGTTATGTTGCCCGGACGCTCTTCGTGGACGATGACTTCACCGATCCGTCCCCACCGCAGTTCGATGAGATCTCGGATGCCTTGGCGGTATGGCGTGAGCGCGATATTCTGCAAGTGAATGATGGCGACTATGGTCCCATAACGGTCTCAAACAGCGTGACCTTGGTAGGCGACGGCTTTACGGTTGCGGAGATCACCGTGGAGAATGGCGCGACGCTGACATTGGAAGAAAATGTTGTGGTTACCGGCGGCATTATGGTGGATAGCAATGCCACGCTGATTGCGAGTGGCACTTTGGATGCAAACAACCTGACCGTCGTTGGTGATTTGTCGGTGGACGGCTTGCTCACGGTTACAGACACACTCACCGTGCCAGCCGGTGCCACGCTTACGCTGCACGCCAATATTGCGGCCCATAACGTAATATTGGCGGGCGTGATTGATGTCGGACCCCACACGCTTACGGTGAGTGACACCGTTGAACTGACCGGGGAAGGGCAGATTCTGCTTGCGAGTGCCGGTATGCTGGATGCGGATACGATTATTATGGCAAACAATACGCAGATTGTTTCCACGGGCGGGACGCTTGATAACCCCTTGCTGACGCTGACCGGGATCTTCACGATCACGGGATCGAATTGGCAGTATTGGGGTACGGAGGGCGTGTTGGCGCAAACCATACCCTTCTCGGATGATTTTGAATCCTACAGCTATGGCCAGTCTATGACGAATCAGCAGCCCTTTCGCATTTCGGGATGGAAAACGGAGGATGCCGGTATTATCGTCACAGAGGCTGCTTATGTATCGGGCAGCCAGTCGGTTATGTTGCCCGATAATACGGAAATCTCCTTGCACATTCTCCGTGCCGAGGCGCCACGCGTGTGGACGGATTTCTATCTGCAACCTGCTTTTGGCGAAGGCCCAGACCCTGTGGAGGCGTCTATGGGCATGGGGTTTAGCAGTTTTGTCGATAACAATGGTGATCTGAATGTTGCGCAGGTCGATGGCACTTCAACCAACTGGGTGGCCCTGAATACGACCGCAAGCTGGCACAATAACGGTGTGGTATTTACGAACAGCTTTTCAGGCGCGTTCGATACGAATCGCTTCACGCGAGTCAGCGTTTACCAGAACTTCGCGGATCAGACGTTTTCCGTGATTATCGATGGTGAGCATATCATTGCAATCGCAATGCCTTTTGCGGATGTGACTGCAGCATACCGTGAATTCCAGATCGGAAACTCGGGCAACGATGCCTACTTCGATGACATCCTTGTGACGCCGAACCTGCCCGCATTCGCGGGCATGATCGATATGAACGATAACGGGATAGATGACCGCCACGAAATCCACTGGTATGGCAACTTGGAGAGTTACGCCGGGGTGGAAGGAACCGTGTTCCGCTTCCGCTAGGTTGTAACTTCATCCGTTAACACCACATTTGCTTCCCTTTGCGGATTACGACTACGGCGACGACTACGGGACACGATTCCCCGGTCGTCAGCCGTAGTCGTCGCCGTTGTCGTCGACCGGGATCAACCCACCGTTAGAACGCAAGTTTCGCACCGCATCATCTTGGCCGGCCAAGTGCCGTGACTAGAGAGGCGGCAGATGCGCAACGGATTAATGAGGATAGAATGAATTGATTGGTCTGCGGAAAAATGCTGAAATGTCGAAGTGTTATAAATCAGCAAAGAGAGAGAGGTAGTGAACCTATAGTCGCCAGTCCAATTGCTGACTACAGGATAACAAATCAACAGTGAATAAGATACATGGAACATTCCAAAGATTCCCGGTGATTCTTCTGGAGGGCTTTAACAGTGATGAGATTCGCTGCCTGCTGAAGCACGCGCGGGAGTGGTGTTGGGAATTGCACGGAACATGGGATCCTGCAAACCC
>PXBF01000097.1 GCA_003567005.1 PVC group bacterium | reverse complement strand
GCCGCTTTTGATCTCGGAGAGTCCGATGATATACAGCAGCTCGGTATAGAAGGCGCGATCGAGGCTATTGCTATCGTTCAAAAACGGCAGCTTTAATAGATGCTCGGGCGACAGGATCTTGAGCAGCGGGACGAGCCGCGATTCCTTGCCGGTGCTTTTCAAAACATTTTCATAGTCGCGGAGATCGAACCACGTATAGACGAGCGAGTCTGCATGTTCCGCGATGCAGGGTGCGGCAATTTCGCTATAGAAGTAATCGGTGTTGGTGCTGGTGAGGCGGCCCGCCCGGAAATCCTTGTTCTTGGCGACAAGTTTCTTGTCGTGGGTAAAGGCCTTTTCGAAGACTTGGGCATCGAAGATAAACCACTCGTAGCCATTGGTGGCCACCAGATGCTTGAGCTCGTCGTTGCCCGCACCAATGCGTTCATCCAGATAGTACAGCAGCAATTCCTGCAAGGCTTTGGTGTTGAGGTTATTCCGGCTGAGCATTTCGGATTTGTTGGCCGGACGCTTCGTCTCGATCAACACGCCGACGGAATCCTTGTCGCGCTTGCCATTGTGAATCACCAGATCGTTGCGATTCTTGGTGTTCATGAAATAGTCGGACTTGTAGTACGTCTCCCGCAAAAAGGCCGAAATGAGGTTCTTGTTGAACTCCTCGCTCTCATCGGGACGCAACGACCGGATCAGTTTCTGCAGCTCGCGCTTGAACAAATCGACGTGTTCCCGGCAAGGCTTCACCTTCAGGTATGCCTTGTTCAGTGCCTTGCGCGGTGTCTGTATGTTCTGCTCACTCATTGGTCTTATATCACCTGTAACTTCAAATTAAAAGCATGCCACGTAAAGATACCGTCGCCGATCTTAATCGCACTCCTCACCCTCTCGAATCCAGCCGGAGGCGGCTCCGCCGGGAATTGCGATTGAGCGAGTGCGATTAGGATTGGCGGGGCAACGAAGTGCTCCGTTGGATGTTCAATTCCCCAAGTCCCCCCCGCATCATCCTGGCCGCCCAAGCCTCTCGTCATCTGCAAATGTAACGTTCGCTACAATATGTGGTAAATGTGCTTTCAACTCAACACTTACAGGTAATAGCCTGGCAATTATATCAATATCCTTATGTTTGCATTTATGCACAGGCAGAGTATTATGCTCTCATGATAACACCAGAGCCTGTGTTGAAATTACGAAGCGAGCTGGAGCGCCTATATGGGAAACGCCTCAAAAAGCTCGTTGTTTACGGTTCCTATGCTCGTGGCGCCCAGACGGACGACTCCGATATTGATGTTGCCGTAATTCTTGATGGCGAGGTCAAGCCCGGCCGGGAAATTGACCGCATGATCGACACGATTACTGATCTTAATCTTGAGTTTACCACCCTTATCTCTGTTGTTCCGGTGTCTGAAGCGGATTACAGCAATCGTCATAGCCCACTCTTGAATAACCTGCGTCGGGAAGGGATTGCAGCATGAATGAAATGCAGAATCTTCTGCTTCGGGCGCGGAAATATCTGGGTAGTGCCGAATTGCTTCTGGACGCGGGCGATTATGAATCATCGGTTTCACGCTCTTATTACGCCATGTTTTTCATGATGCAGGCCGCTTTGCTACATAAAGGGATTTCGACCTCGACGCACAAGGGTGCTATATCCGGCTTTGGAGAACAATTCGTCAAAAACGGAATATTTCCCAGATCTATTTCCAGATCCATTTCTGCTGCCTTTGAAAAACGGCAACTCGGAGATTACGAGTCAATGTTGGTGATAGAGCCAGATGAAGCTGAATCCGTTCTGGCAGATGCCAGGAATGTGGTTGAAGCTGTCGCCGACTGGCTTATGCAGAACGGTGCTTTGCCAAAAGTATAAAAGACTAATCTAATCCCGCTCCAACCATTCCGGATCCAGCTCACGCAGCGGTGAGTGCCGGAAGAAGTCGGCAAGGCGATAGTCCGTCCGATCAGTCTATTGATGCTGCATCCAGCACACGCACACCGGGCAGGCGAGCAGCGGCTTTTTCGAATGTGAGCATGTCTGCTGCGAGTTGGTGATAAGCGGCGTGGATCATGCGATCCACAAACCCCGGTTTGACGGTTGCCAGCTTCGGGGTGGCGAGCACGGCTCTGGCATTGCCTGTGGATGTGATGCCTTGTTCGTGGAGGAAATCGGTCAACAGAGACAACGCCTCGGTTTTGGGAAGACCGTAGTGATGTTGCAAGGCAAAGTATACTTCGGCAACAACGAGATCCGAGACGAGCAATGTGCTGCCCTCTGCAATCCGATTCTGCATTTCCGCCAGAGCTAGCGCAGCTTGTTGTTCCGGTTCTCCGGTCAATAGCCGCAGGACGAATGAGGTGTCTAATCCCGCGTTCATGTTGCGTGTCCATCGCTCTCGGACATGCGGCCTTTGGTGATGCTGCGGCGGATGGATTCCATGTCGTGTTTCGGGACCTGCCTGGCATAGTGCCGCGCGCCGCCGAACCATGATGGGGTAGGGCGGTTGTGCGGTGCGGCGGATTCTTTGTTCCTTGCGCTGTCAGCACGGAGCACCCATCCCTGAAAAAGGTTGATAGCAACTTCGCGCACGGCTTTGCCTTCGAGCGCGCTTTTGGCTTTTACCTGCCGGTATAATGCATCCGGTATTTCTATGGT
>PXBF01000065.1 GCA_003567005.1 PVC group bacterium | reverse complement strand
GGACTTTGCCCGCAACATACAGTTGCGTGTGCCATCGCTTTCCATGTATCGTGTGAATCATAAGTATAATATTTGAAACATTCTTGGTGGTTGCCAAATCTAATCATCATGCATATTTTATGATGTATCAACAATGTAATGGCCCTTATGCCCAGTTATCGAAGCGAAAAAACAAGAAACAATAAGGCAACACTATGGATACACATGACCTTCCCCTATTGGAGTATTTATTCGATCTGCGCGGATATCTTCACCTGCAAAACGCCTTATCCCCCCAGGAAGTCCGCGACTGTAATGCCAGTCTCGATGAACTGGCTGACATCCAACCAGGCGGCTGGAAAGGATACGTCCACGGTCAATTCAAGCATGCCCCGACAGAGGGATTAAACCTGCAACAAATCTATGAGGCAGGCGCTCCCTGGGAACGCCTGATCGATCACCCCGCCTGGTTCGAATTAGTCAAACACTTTGTGGGCGGTCAAAATACGTTTGATGCACTCCATGGACCCGTCTTTATTGATGAAAACTTTGCCAATATCCGGGGCCCGGGGCAGGCCATCGGACTGCACTCGGGTGGTCACAACGGTGTAAAGCGCACGCAATTCCGATTCCGTAATGGCGGCTTCCATTGCGGACAGATCAATATCCTGATTGCCCTGACCGATATCGGCCCCGGCGATGGTGGCACCATGGTTATACCGGGAAGCCACAAGGCAAATCTACCCCATCCACAAGTCATACAACAGAAAAAGGATGCAGTTCGTTCCGTGGACGGCATATACGGAGCAACGGAAGTACATATGCAAGCTGGTGATGTACTCCTCTTTGTTGACGCCATCAGCCACGGATCAGCCAAACGTGTCAATCCCGGCGAACGGCGCATTGCCGTCTACCGCTATGGTCCATCCTGGGGGTGGTTCCGTCATCCCTACCGCCCCTCCCCCGGCCTCCTGCAACGCCTGACACCACAACAACGCAAAATCGTAATGCCACACGAAGAAGTTTTAAGCCCAGATAAGGAACCAAACACATGAAACTTGAATACAAATCAGATTTTCAGGAAACGCGCGAACGTTGGGCAGCCTTCTGGCGGGGCGAAAGTCCGCGACCGCTCTTCCAGGCGATTGAGCCCAAACCCGACTGTAAGCCCGTTCAAAAACCGCGTCCCTATGATTGTGCTTTTGGCGATCTGGACCCGATCATTGACCAGACACTTGCGTGGGCTGCCACGCATGATTTTCTCGCCGACAGCATACCATCGTTTATGATCACCTTTGCGCCTGATCATTTCGCGGCCCTCCTCGGCGCCGAGATCAAGCACAGCAAGGATGGCAAAACCAACTGGGTGGAACCCTTGTTTTCAAGTCTGGATGGCGAGGAAATCTCTTTCCGCCGCGACGGCTACTGGTGGAAGCGCACGGTCGAATGCATTGAACGATTTCGTGCCCGTTGCGATGGCAAGCTGATCATCACGGGAACACACTTGCAGGGTAGCTTGGATTGTCTGGCGGCAATGTATGGCACCCAAAACCTGTTGACGGATATGGCGATTGAACCGGATATCGTGTTGCGCGCCTTGGAACAGGTTGATGAAGCGCTGTTAGAGGTACGTGCCGCCCTAGCTGATGTCCTGGATGTAGCCACTTGGGGCAGCCTGAACCGTTTCGGGATGTATAGCGACGGTATTATTGATGTGCCGCAGTGCGATGTTTCCTGCATGATCAGCAAGGAGATGTTCGACACCTTTGAGTTACCATCACTGACCAAGGAAATCAAAAGCACCGCGAACAGCATTTATCACCTCGACGGTCCCGATGCCCTGCAACATACGGAAAGCTTATGCAGCATTGAACAGCTGGATATGATCCAGTGGATGCCGGGCGAAGGATACTATGATGATGACTGGCGTGAACTGAACACCAAAATCGATGCGCTCGGCAAAGGACAGATTTTCCAAGGGTATTACAAGCTTACGACGAACGATATCCAACGAATCTGGGACGATTTCCAGTCCCGCAAGCTTTTCTTCCACACAACGGCAGAACAACTCTCTGCGCTCCCTTGGTTTTGAAAGGATCATCCGGGAACAAAGGAGAAAGATGTCACAATAGAATGACCGAAAATCAGTGGAAGAAAAGAACATATGAACGCGCACGAAATTGCAAAATCCCATGCTATTATTCGTAACACCCCAGCGGTAAATTTTTTCGAGGGTGCCATTCTGGGTAACGGTGGGCTGGGAGCCGTCGTGCGCGTGCGGCCGGATGCAATTCTCATACACTTTGGACACAACAATGTCTGGGACATACGGCTGGCCGAAAACAATCAGGAACAGATTGGCACCTTTCAGGAAATATTTGAAAAGGTCCGAAACATTCCTTCCGACTACAAACTGCTGAGAGATGATCCGTGGTATAAGGATTATCTCCTATTGGCGCGAGAGAACTATAAAAAGCCTTACCCTCGCCCCTTCCCCTGCGGATCGGTTGTGCTGGGCTTTGATCGCCGCCGGGTAGAAACACTTGGCTACTGTCTCGATATTTCCGAGGGTCTGTGTCGAGTTGACCTTTTAGTCGATGGGGAGCCCCAATACGCGGAGCTTTTTGTAGATATGACTGCCGAGCGCCTATGGATCAAAACGGTAAACGCGAAACGTGTACCGGTTGCCAGCCCCTTCAACCGCATCAAAATGCTTCCGGATCCGCAAACACCGAAATCTCTTCCAAAATATACGACCGCCATATCCGAGGCCGAAAGATGCCTCTCTTTTCGACAAGTGCTGCCATATGCAGAACCCATCGATGACACGCCGGCCCCAGCTCATGCCAAGGATAAGGCATTCTGCCTGCATGTATGTGTGTCAGCCGATATTGCAAAAAGAAAGGAACTCCGAGTGAACGGATTATGGCAGGAAATGGAAGAACTGGAACGCGCACTATCCGGTACCGCCCCATTCATTGCCGTGGTCGAACTGCAGGAGGGACTTGCTGCAAACCTCCCGCAGGAAAAACCTGTCGCAGTACCAACTCCGACAGTTGCCTCCTTCGATGCCGCCCAGCAGACGGCGCGTCAGCAATGGCAGGAATACTGGTCCAAGTCGGCACTATTCCTTGCGGACAAAGTGCTGGAGCGTACCTGGTATCACAACTTGTATTTTCTGAATTGTGCCGTTCGATCCGGCATGACCTGCCCCGGCCTTTTCGCCAATTGGAGCTATGGCAACATCGGCACAGCCTGGCATGGAGATTACCACATGAACTACAATACCCAGCAGCCGTTCTGGGTAACGTTTTCATCCAACCATCTGGATAAGCATTTACCCTATGTAGATATGGTACATCACTTGCTGCCATCCAGCCGCGCATGGGCCCAAAATTACTATGGCATGCGGGGAGCATTTTTCCCGCATAGTGCTTATCCCGTTGAAATGACCATGAACCCCTACCCGCTTCCCACCTGGGGCTGGGAAGTGTTTGAAACGCCCTGGACCGTACAAAGCCTGTGGTGGCATTATCAATATACCATGGATAAGGACTTTCTCGCCAAACGCGTCTTTGAACCGCTACGCGATGCCACGCTGTTCATGATTGATTATATGACCCGTCCCGATGCGCATGGACCACAGTGGAATGACGACAAGTACCACATTTTTCCAACCGTTCCCCCCGAACTATACGGACTGCAACCCGGTTTCAAGCGTAATGCCGATGGACTCTGCGACCTCACCCTGACGCGTTTCCTCTTCCATGCATTCACGGAGGCTTGCTCGATACTCAACCGTACGGCAGATGAACAGGATACGCTCGATGGTATCCAGGAAATCCTGATGCATTATCCGGCCTACCCAACAGCGCAAACAGACGCCGGAACCATTTTCACAAGTGTACGCGATGAGGAGCCGGGCATCGTCTACAATTGCCCCGCCAATACCGTCACGGTTTTCCCCGGCGAAGAACACGGGCTCCATTCCTCCCCCGAAGAGTACACACTTGCGTTAAACTCCTACAAGTACCAGCAAAACGAAGGTGGCAATGAACTCGTCTTTCTCAACCTGCAAGCTGCCCGCCTTGGCGCGCTGGACCTCGAGAAGTTCAAACGGCAGATCGGCTACTGCCTCCTGCCAAATGGTGCCTGCACGGATAAAGTGCTACAGTCCAAGGGCCGATATCCCGACACACGGGATTTTGACTGGATGAGTGAATATGGCATCTGGTTTGAGAACTTTGCGCTACCGGTTGTGATCAATGAATGTCTCATGCAAAGCTACAATGGCATCATCCGCCTCTTCCCCAACTGGCCCACCGACAAAGATGCAGCCTTTCAATCGCTGCGTGCGGTCGGTGCCTTTCTGGTAACGTGCGAACGCCGCAAGGGAACCATGAGCAAACTCGAAATCTACAGCGAAGCCGGTGGCGTTTGCCGCCTCTACAACCCATGGCCGGATGCCAGCTTCTGCGTCCACCAAGGCACAGTTTCCATACCTGTAAATGAGGCCGAAGGTGTCCTCTCCTTCGACACGACATGCGGCCACACATACCGCATCGTATCTTCTAGGGGCACGGATCCTGCAGAATAAATTTCAGTCCAGTCGAAAATCTCTTCAAAATTTGTTGCGTCTCCATTGGGATTGCCGGAACAGCTTCTACCAATCACTGAAACATCTCGGTATTATTGATTGTTTTCTGACAGGTAGTATCGATCCCACCGATCCCGACCTCTTGGGAGAGTCGGGACGTCGGTGGTGAAGAAAGTCGAGAAATGTCAGCAACTTTTTGACGCAACGTTCACCTCCACCGACGCAAGGTCGGTGGGCGGTTTATACTGCAAAGTTAGTGGGAGACTCGCCAGATCCAGTGTAGAATAGGTAGAGCTTACCGCCTTATACCGGCGCTTCGCAGAGCGCGATCAAATCGTGAACATCTGCTGTTGCCAGACACTCCACCGTATCCGCCGAACCATAGTAGATTTTCACTTCCCCGGAATCTTCAAGAATCATTCCGCCAGGAAATATCACATCATTGCGGAAACCGCCTTCCACCTCGTAGTCGGCCTCAGGCGCCAGTAAAGGCTCCCTGGATAAACCGATCACTTTTGAGGGATTCTCTAGATCCAGTAGCATAATACCCCCACAGTACCGTTTCCGCCACGCATTTCCCCATCCATTCTTGCCGCGGGCAGGATCCTTATCCACCGTATGAATCGTCGTCAGCCAGCCTTTGGGGGTCTTGACCGGTGGAGCCGCTGGACCGATCTTGTCATTTGCATACGGAACCTGCTCAACCGCCAGCACAAGCGCATGGCGCCCCCAGTACACAAGGTCTTTCGACCGTCCACACCAAATATCAAAGCGGTCACGCCCACCACGACTGTAGACCGGGAAAGGACGCTCCAGCCGGAAGTACTCCCCGCCGATCTTTTCAGGAAATAACACCATATTCCGATTGTCGGGCACCGTCATAGAAAGAATATCGAAATGGTGAAAATCCTCTGTTATCGCAACCGCACCATGGACACCGTGCTTCGTATCAATGGCACAACAAATCACACAACGCCCATCAATCACCGTCAGGCGTGGATCATATAGCCTGCGCACCTCTTCACGCGCGGGCTTATCTGACATGGATATGGCACGATCCCAATTGGACATCGAGAAGCATGGCGCAGGCTCAACCTCCCAGTTCACCCCATCATCGCTGAAGGCCAAGCCAAGATTTGTTTCGATGAACTTGCTGACCCCCTCCTTCTCGGCCACATCATTGCGAAACACCATCACATAACGTCCATTGTACTTGGTAACGCCTGCATTAAACACCAACGAGGACGGATAAGGCAGATCGGATGGCGCCAGAACCGGATTACCGCAATAACGCTTTATACATGCCGCAGATTGTAAGATGGGGGTAGAATTTTTCATAAAACATAACTATCGACTGATGTTGCAAAATGCAACATCTTTGATGCGTAAAATACAAATTATAGTGGCATCGTGAATCACTATCATGGTGACGCCTGCGTGTCATTACCATTTGAAACTTTATAAAATTGTCTAGGTGAATGGACCTACTACATGCAACCACCCGTCGCGAAGGGGGACGCACGCAATGCTCCAGTTAATCCAGCAAAACGTCCAAAGCCCGATCTAAGGCACGTCGCAAAATCCATGCCTTCTCGGTTTCGGACTTTGCATCCTGTATCTTGGAAAGCGCATGGGCTAGGTCGGCACGGATGTTATCCGAAACATCCGGCATGCCAAGTAGAGCCTGACCTGTAACTTCGTAGACCGCCACGCAGGCTGCCGCATTACCGCTGTTGAACAGCGGAACACCACGCTCTATGGCAAGCATGATAAGCTCGGCAGATGACAGAGTCCGGGAAGTGCGCTCAGGGGGCAGCAGCACATCGTCGATCACGTGGATAATACCGTTGGACGCTTGGATATCCGCCTGAACAAGAGTCGCCGGCCCAATACGGACACGACCGTCCGAAAACGTGACCGAAAGCGCCTCCCCCTGAAGAGTGACACCCTCACCAGCCTCAAGTGCTTTGGCCAAGGGTATACGACCAGATACAACATGATACTTTAGTATGTCGGCGAGCTGCTGCTTGTTTTCAGGCTTGCGTAGTGAGTCAATGGTTCCCTCTGGCAAGCGGGAAAAAGCATCATCTGTCGGAGCAAACAGCGTGAACGGGCCGGCCTCGGAAAGCGTCGCGTCCAGACCTGCGGCTTTCGCGGCAGCCAGGAGCGTCTTGAAGGTGCCTGAAGAGGCCGCAACGTCTACGATTGTCCCTGGTGAATCCGCTGCTAGGGAGTTGGCTTCCTCAAATACAGCCTTGATAGACTCGATCTCCAACTCAAAGGGCCCCGGGTTCTTGTCCGCAATCGTGAAACCGACAGCCGTGATTGCAGCAGGATCGACTGGTCCTCCCGGTAAACGTCGACCGAAAGCCTGCAATTTGAAGTCTTCAATCGGAATAAAAGTCTCCGTAAATGCACCGGCGGTGGTCGGAAGGTAAGCACGGTAGGAGGTGGCTCTGAACGAACCCGCCGTGTGCAGACCAACCCAGTATGTCCGCCCATCGCCCCGCACCTTGATGCTGATGCCTTGGGCACCCTCGAGATTCAGATCGCGCGGGCGGGTACGAATAGAAGCAAAGCCTCCGTTGTTGTCCAGCGATAGCTCCCCCTTGAATAAGAGAGTATTTTGCTCGGTACGTACGAAACCGCCTTTGGAGACCCCGCCCATCACGCCGTCATTGATAGAAAACCAACCTTGTGTGGATGCAGGCGTGTCAAACGAAGCAATGACGAAATCCTCTTTACCTTCGGCAGGGTACGCCATGCATAAGAGCATCATGGGCATAATCCAATAAACGTTTCGTTTGACTGCAACCATTCGAGCCAACCAGCAACACATACTGACACATACATGCATACAACAAATCCCTCCCTTTAACAATGAAGTAACCTGCATGTATCGCCTACGGCCATGATTACTTACACAGCCTATTGCTAGCCCGCATACGTAGCATGAACAGCACATCTGTGAACCCATGCATATCGTACCGCACAATACGTGGTTTGTATGCACACCAAAAGCCGGTCATATCTCATTATGGTTTTCTATATGCTGATGTTGTTTTTGACCTTGAATGGTCAGACCAATACTGACAGTCTAATCCAACTGCTATTCGCACATCGACGCGATTGCGCCCATGTTCATTAGGTGGTATACACAATCTACAAGAATAACCAAATATGGTTCGGTCGCAGGACATTACGATATGAATTTTGAAAACAGAACCCGCCAGGAACTGGAAGAACAAATACGATTAGGCACGCGTAAAGTGCTACGCCATCTGCGCGGCCCCATGGGGCCAACCGTTGATGTAGAAGAGGTGGGAGAAGTAATTTGCCTCTGTTCAAACAACTATCTTGGACTGGCTAACCATCCGGATGTGGTCGCAGCAGCGCAAGCAGCACTAAGAAAATATGGGGCGGGTACGGCATCCGTGCGATTCATTTGCGGCACCTTCGACTGCCACCGTGCCATTGAAGAGAAATTGGCCGCGTTCTCACACACGGAAGCTGCAATAACCTATACCAGTTGTTGGTGCGCAAACGAAGCACTCATGCCAACCATTACAGGCAAAAACGATGTGATTTTCTCGGACGAACTGAATCATGCAAGCATCATTGATGGTTGCCGCCTGGCTAAACCACGCGAACGAATCGTCTATGCTCACCGCGATGCGACTGATCTTGAAAAAAAACTGAAAACCAATCAGGATGCCGACGCTCGCTGGGTCATCACAGATGGCGTATTCAGCATGGAAGGCGCGGTTGCGAATCTTGCAAAGCTTGTCGAAATATGCAAACGCTATGATGCTCGGCTCATTGTGGACGACTCACACGGAGTCGGCGTACTTGGCTCTAACGGACGCGGTACCGCAGAGCATGCCGGTGTACTGGGCGAAATAGATATCATAACCGGAACCCTCGGCAAGGCGCTGGGAGGAGCCGCTGGCGGGTATATAGCCGGCAGCCAGGACCTCATTGAACTCCTGATTCAGAAAAGCCGCACCAGCCTTTTCTCGAATGCCTTACCACCCGTAACGGCATGCAGCGCGCATAAGGCAATTGAACTACTCGAACGGGATAATACGCTGATCAATCGCCTGCATACTAACATTGCGAAAATCCGCCAAGGACTGGCAAAACTCGGATTCGAATGCCAGGATTCACCAACTGCCATTATTCCCATTATGATTGGAGATGAAGCCGAAGCTATACGAAAAAGCGAACGATTACTCGAGCTTGGTATATGGGTTGTAGCTTTCGGATTCCCTGTTGTACCAAAAGGGAAAGCCCGTCTCCGCGTTCAAGTCTCGGCCGCACTGACAGATGCGCACATTGAAAGCATTTTGCGCGCCTTTGCAAAACTCTGAAACCCGCCATACGAAAACGGCAGCTTTGCACCAAAGCATAAGACGCATCAAGGGAGAGAAGGATGAAAGCGCTCGTCAAAGCAAAAGCAGAAAAGGGTCTCTGGTTACAAGATGTCCCGGAACCTGAATATGGAATCAACGATGTCTTGATTCAAGTAGCCCGGACCGGGATTTGCGGCACAGACTTACACATCTACAATTGGGACGCATGGGCGCAGAAAACGATACCGGTACCGATGGTTATTGGACATGAGTTCGCAGGGACAGTCATCGCCGTAGGCAGCAATGTCGCAGGATTCAAGCCAGGCGATATCGTCAGCGGTGAAGGTCATGTCGTCTGTGGACGTTGCCGCAACTGCCTGGCAGGCCGACGTCACCTTTGCAAAGACACCACGGGACTGGGCGTCAATATACCTGGTGCATTTGCGGAATATGTCGCATTGCCGATGACCAACGTTTGGCAACTCGACTGCAGCGTGCCACTCGAAATCGGCGCCATCTTTGACCCCTTCGGTAATGCCGCGCACAGCGCATTGCAATTCAAGGTGCTTGGTGAAGACGTCCTCATCACGGGGGCAGGTCCGATCGGCATGATGGCTGCAGCCGTCGCCCGCCATGCTGGTGCACGAAACGTCGTCATAACCGATGTAAACCCGAACCGCCTGGCCCTGGCAGAGAAAATGGGTGTAACGCTTGCCGTAAATGCCCGCAACACATCGCTGGCAGATATCCAGAAGAAACTCGACATGAAAGAGGGGTTCGATGTCGGACTGGAAATGTCCGGCAACCAGCAAGCATTTCGCGACATGCTCGCAGCCATGTGCCACGGCGGGAAAGTGGCCATGCTCGGCATTCCAACCGAACCCATTGCCATTGATTGGCAGCAAGTCGTGTTCAACATGTTAACCATCCGAGGCATCTATGGACGAGAAATGTATGAAACCTGGTATATGATGACATCCATGATTCAAACGGGGTTGGATATCAGCCCGGTCATTACCCACCGACTCCCCTTCACGGACTTTGAAGCTGGATTTCAAGCCATGAATACCGGTGAGTCCGGCAAAGTCGTCCTAGCTTGGCCTGAATGATCCATTCAAAAGGTGCAAATCCGCGAATGGCAATGTCAACGGATGAGCATGATGGATCATGTCTTTGATCGCGCTATTCACCGAAGACGGAGCGGTAAAATTCCCAATTGTCTGGACCAATCGCAAGTAGCGTGCGCATAGGAAAGTGGCCGACCTCTGGTAACTCTCGGTACTGGTGCGCAATACCAAGTTCGACAAAATGATCATGCAGAGCACGGTTGTTATCGAGCATCGAGTCTTCATCGCCAATCATGATACGTATTGAGAAATCCTCCGGAAGCAAATCGGCCATCTGCTCTGCCAGCCGCCATGGACTTTGCTCTCGATAGTATTCCATATCGCTTCCATACACCTTTTCAAAGATCATCTCACGCAAAGAAAGAGGATTCAGGTTCGGGTCATCGACCAGAAAATCAGGATACTGTAACGGACCGGCTCCCATCATCGAGAAAGCCCTGAAAAGCCCTGCGTATTTCAGTCCGAGTCGCCCTGCCCCATAGCCCCCCATGCTGAAACCTTCGATTATCCTCCCTTCTCGCGACGCTATGGTACGAAAGCTGGCGTCCACATAAGGAATCAAGTCTTCGATTAGTAACGTTTCCATCGGTAGCAGACCATCCTTGGAATCGCACCACATTCCATGCTGCAGGCCGTTCGGAAAGACAATGATCATAGGGGGGATGTTGCCTTGATCGATAGCATTGCCGAAATAGGTGCAAAGACCAGGTATGCCTTTAATGCCCGGGCCAGATCCGTGTAACCAGTACAGTACAGGAAAACGCTGCCCGGTGTTCTCCGCATATACGGCTGGAAGATAGACATGAAAACTTACAGGACGCCCAAGAGCCTCGCTGTGGAAGATCCGGTATTCTGCCCGATCCGTCTCGGCTTTGGCGGTTACCCATGACTCGGTGGGAACGGGATGAGCAATGAGTCGATAAAACCTTCGATCCATTTCCTCGGAAAATGCAACTCGTTCAAAACGCCCATCACCAGCCCAGAAACGGGAAACAAAACGCCAACGCGAAAGATCGTCGCTAAACTGCACGAAACTATCGTACCCCTCTGGTTTTTGAAAAGAAAAGGAAATGTCTTCAGACATTTGCGCTGCCTCAAGACGAATCGAAAGCACCGGAGGAACCTCCCTCCCGGCAACCGACATGCTCCAAGCCCAAATGACAGTCAATACGACTGTGAATGGCGACCTTTTCAGGCGGATACAATAGATGTTTGGTTCGGTCATTGTCTAGAATGCCCTAGTATAGCTCATCCTGCAAAAGGTATCATTATTTTATTCAAGGGAGATAACGATCTTTTCGTTCTTCTTGTGCTCCTGAACCTCGACAAGTGTGCCGCGTGCCTCGGGATGGTCTGCAAGCCTAACGAGTTCATCGATCTCAATACCCTTCTCCTGCAGGGCCGACGCTGCCTGCTTTGGAATGAGCCTGGACGCAATTTTGAGAACCCCACACGGAATCGTGACGGTTGTCTCCGGATTGGAGTCATCACCATTGAATACGCGGATCTTCAAGTCTGCCATATCAGTCTCCCTTGTCGTTCGTTCTGCTACCACAAAACTTGATCTCGGCTCTCGCTCGGCGTTACGGCGAACTCCCGCTTACGCAGTCAAATACTATGCCCGCACTTGCCCTTAATGGCCTACAATCACAACGTTACAACAAATGGCGGAGACTCCTTACCCTCGTGCGAACCTCCGTCATGGGTGATGAGTAGAGCATATCGGGGGATGTGATTCAAGGCCGTTGTGCGGCCTTGGCGAGCGTGGGGGCAAGTTCTGCGCCAAGCCCTCCGGCTCTCCCCCCGCGCAACCGTGATCGGCCATGCTGACGGTCATTCCCCGCTTCCCAAGGCCATGAACCGCGCCACCATAGGTGTCACGGTTCATGCTCATAT
>PXBF01000011.1 GCA_003567005.1 PVC group bacterium | reverse complement strand
GACGGTGTTGCCCCTCAAAACGCCGTTTGGTTTGACGAGAACGGCGTTGCGCTGGCCGACTCAACGGCAGTTAACTGGCCTCTTACGGGGTCGAGCACAGATGGAACAGCGGCCGGCAGTGCTCTTCGTAATGTGACGGCGAGTGGACAGATCCGACAGGGGAGGCCTGCATTTGATGATGGCAGGGGCTGGATTAATGCTAATAACGTAGGTTCCAATTGGTTTTCCAATAGCGCGTTATCGGTATACGGTATGTCCGAGCCATTGACGATTCAAGCGCCCGGTGGTTCGGTCATCATTGTCAAGTGATGCCTTTAGGATGCTTAGGAAACGACGAAGTGATAAGCATACTTAGCCTTTGTCCTAGGTTTTTTTGTTCCCGTGCATAACAACAAAAAGCGTCGCTGCAGTTTAAGCTATGGGGAGATGCATGATTAAATCCCGCGTGTGGTTAACGGTGTTGTTTTGTGTTGTGGCGGTAGCCAATCTTGCGCGGGCCGAATTGCTATGTGAAGTAGGTGTTTTGACGGAAGCAACATTAGCGGGCGACAATCCTGCGACAGGGCAGCCATGGCAAGAAGGGGATCCATATCGGTTGGTTTTTATCAGTAGCGAGCGCGTTCTGAATAATTTGTCCAGTGCTATCAGCGACTGGAATGAAGAGGCGCAACGCTTGGCGGATAACGCAGTGGGGCATGATCTCAGCCATGTGGTTTGGAAGATTGTGGGATCCACGGCAGACGTCAACGCTCGCGATAATACGGCAACCAATCCAGATGTACATGGAGCAGGGCATGCAATTTTCCTGATGGATGGATCCACCCTTGTTGCTGCAAATTTTATCGAATTATGGAGTGGGGAAATTCAGCATATCATTGATCGGACCGAAAATGCAGGTCAGCATGTGAGTGATTCGAATGGGTCGCAATGGCCACTCACGGGGTCCAATGCAAGCGGTATGACGTCGCATCCTTACTTGCGAGATCATGGCGACATCCGGCAGGGCCAGGCAGATCATCTTCAAGGGTGGATAGACCGTGCGAACTATACTGTGACAGCGCGGACGGATAATAATCATTCCATTTACGTGATGTCCGAGCCCCTGGCCATACTGGCTCCTATTGCTTCGATGATTGTCATCAAGTAAGGCGCTTTTGAGCTAGGTTGTAATACCAATCGCCCATACAAATCGGTGCATATTCTGTAGCCTGCTTTCGACGTAAGCAGGCTTGCTTCAGTTCATAGAAAGCGCTGCGGAATCACCAGGGACAAAACCATGCTTCCAAGCCGCGCTTTCGGCGAAAGCGGGCTTACGGCCGGGGTTTTGTGCGCTTGGTCTGTCTCGTGGCTGCCCAAGGGACTGGGCACTCTACTGCAAGGTCTAGCCATGTTGCCCATATGCATCATCTTTTTTCACGACGAGTGGCTGAAAATAGAACTGATGCCGAGTACGTATGCGCGCCGTTCATGCGCTTGCATTTCTGCTTTGATAGGGGTATCCTGTATACGGGTGTAGTATAACATCTAGAACTCATTAATCGTTTGGAGGCAACGAGATGAAACGAATGCATGTGTCTGTTCTGTTGGTGGGGATGTTGATGGCGGTGGGTATTGCGCATGCGCAAGTACGTTGTGAACTCGGAATTTTGACAGAGGAAATCTTGGAAGGGAATAATCCTGCAACGGGAGAGCCTTGGCAAGTTGGCGATCAGTATCGACTTGTATTTATTTCCAATGGACGTGTTAATTCGAATCATAACGAGGCAGACGACATTAGCTACTGGAATGCTGCGGTGCAGGCATTCGCGGATAACGCAACGGGTCATGATCTTAGCGGAGTCGAGTGGCGCATTATCGGTTCGACTTCGGATATTGATGCCCGCGATAACACAGGCACGAACACGAATGTTGTTGAAGGGGTGGGCAATGCTCTATTCGCTATGGATGGTAGTACCGTAATCGAAAATAATTATGTTGATTTGTGGGATGGGGAAGCGCCGCAGAATCGGCCTATTTGGACACAGAACGCTGGCGAAGACCAGGCTGATGTTCCAGATGCGGTTGAGTGGCCTTTTACAGGTACGCACTGGAGCGGCGTAGCTGCGGGAACACTCTATCTGAAAGACACATCGAGTGGTGGAAATATTCGGCAGGGGATGAATCGGGATCCGGAAGGAGGACGAGGCTGGATTGATGCCAACAGGGTCGGGGCAGCTTGGAGTGATAGTGGCTCATTGTCTGTTTATGGCATGTCGATGCCGTTGACGATTCAGGCACCTGGTGCTTCGGTGATCATTTTGTTTTAGTTTCTGCTGTCTGGCATATATTTCGCGTTATGGTTGATCGGCTACCTAATATGATATGCTGATCGGCAAGCCGCTTTTGTGCCGATAGAGGAAAACGTAGAGAGAGATACTCGCCACGACGACATCAATCGTTTTCCTCCAAGCGGCAGACAGCCTGCGGGATTGTCAATAACGGCTACGAAGCACGGATGTATATTTTCGTAAACTGCGGCTAATAAAAAGCTTGCAGATATGGGGATTAGCACCTAGATTTACAGATTCTAAGTTGTCATGGCCGGAATGTGTCGAGGTGACATGTATCCTTAAAGGCTGTGCATGGTAACGTTAACAAGTAGTAGTAAACAGTATGGCATTGACGGTTGATAAGAAGATTCATG
>PXBF01000170.1 GCA_003567005.1 PVC group bacterium | reverse complement strand
TGAGCATGCCAGATGCGATTTACCTGCGGCATGAAGGCGTGATTCACAAACTCGATCCAGCTACAGGGGAAACCGTCAAGGAGTTTGCATTACCGGGGCGGCATCCGCAGGAAATCTATGACGATGATGATGCCTTCGATTGGGGGCATGTCCAAGCACAAGGAGATTATCTGGTGATCACAGCAGAACCGCATTTGTTTGAGGATCAGCGGATTGGCTGGGATCAAAGCCACACGGCCACATCGAGTCGGCGGCTTGCCGTGCTGGATCGTTATACGGGCCGCAAGATCTGGGAGCGCGAGGCTCAAATTGGATTCCGTCACAATGCCATAGTCTCGCATGGAGATACTGTCTATTTGATTGACGGTCTCTCGGAAACCTCTTTGGAACGACTAGCGCGGCGCGGACTGGAGCCTGACGAGCCATCTGCCATTCTGGCACTGGACTTATCGAATGGCCGGGAACGCTGGTCGCATGATAGTGAAGTATTCGGGACGTTTTTGATGTACATCGCAGATCAGGACATACTGATTGAAGGTGGCAGCCAGGACCTTCGTCGGCGGCTGCGCGATGAGCCACAGCATGTAGCTGGCAGGCGTGGTGCCACAGGCGAGTTACTCTGGACGAGTGGTAACTTTGTGCTGCCGGGAGCGGCGCATGGGGAAAAATTGATTCCCGGACGTCCGGGGCCAGCTATTTCCTTGCTCACAGGCGAACCTTGGGAGCGCGTGCAGCCGTTAACAGGAGAAACCTCGGAGTGGCAGTACCGTAGAGCCTATGGATGTAACACGCTTAGTGCTTCGCCGAATTTCTTGTTTTTCCGCAATGGTTACGCGGGGTACTATGATTTAGCCAATGAGTCGGGTACAGGCAACTTCAGCGGGTTCCGTTCCGGCTGTACGGCTAACATGGTTGCGGCCGACGGCGTGATCAGTGCCTTGGAGTATACGCGTACCTGCACATGCAGCTATGCGTTGCAGACGTCGCTGGCAATGATCCATATGCCGGGGGATTCGAACATCGAGCAATGGACCCGCTTTGATGCTGATGCACCGGACCCGGCCGGACACGGGCTGAATTTCGGTGCACCCGGCCGCCGGGTGGACAGTGAAAATCGTGTCTGGTTCGACAGAGGGGGAGATCATCACCGTCATCCGTCCGCAATCGTGGATGCTAATGGCAGTTTGCCATGGGTGTTGGCTTCGTATCATCAAGGTGAGAGAAGCTGGGAAATAGAGGATTTACTGGATGCCGAATATACGGTGCGTTTGCATTTTGCCGAGCTGCAGCCAAACGTTGAGCCGGGAGAGCGGGTGTTCGAAGTCTGGATCGATGGCGAGAGAGTTCTTGATGCGCTGGATGTAACGCAGGAAGCTGGCGGTGCTTTCCGGGGCGTGGTGCATGAGATGAACCACACCATCTCTGGAAATCGCTTGCAGGTAGAACTGAAAGCGCGCGACGGATCAGCCCGGCCTCCCATTATCAATGGTATCGAGGTGCAAAAGAATACTACACGCCAGGCATCCCGATAACTGACATTGTAACAATCTGTAGGACATAGGGAAAAAGATAGGAGTTCGTATGAATCGATTCTGGAACAGAAGTATGGCACGTACCGTGGTTACCATGCTGTTTGTTTCTGTGGTGATGGGTGGCGCAGTAGCTATGGCGGATTCTTTTCCAGTTATAGCTATGGAGTTTGATGGCGACAGCTATATTGAAGCGGATGTTAACGCGGAAGATCTCGGTGTAGCCGGTAACGCTGCAAGAACGGTGGAAGCGTGGGTATACACAGGGCGATTTGATGATAATGGGGCCATTTTCTCGATGGGGGCACCAGGAAGTTCGGGAAAAGATTTTGCGTTGCGCGTGCTCGATTCGCAAGATAGCTGGCGCATACAATTCTGGGGCAGTGGAGATGTCGATTTCGAGTATCCTTCGCTCAATAGGTGGGTTCACTTTGCCTTGGCCCATGATGGCGAGACCACGATCCTATATGCTGATGGTGAAGCGATTGCCGAGCAGAGCCAGTCCTTGGAAACCTCATCGGAAGAACCGTTTCGTATCGGTTATTGGTCACATCGCAATCGCGATGAAGCATTTCATGGCAAGATTGCCGAGGTACGTGTCTGGTCAAGGGCGCTTACGCAGGATGAGGTTGCATCTCAAATGAACCAGCAGCTTACGGGGAAAGAGGATGGACTTGTTGCCTATTGGCCCTTGGCCGAAAAAAGCGGTGATGTCGCCCGAGAGCATGTAGCAGGCAATCATGGTCGGGTCATTGGTGCGGCCAGTTGGAGCTTGGCACGGACTTTTGCTGTGGATCTTCCCACAACCGCTTCAATTGATGTTAATGCTGCCGCAAAGTTGGGGCCTGTGGTACTACAGCATCCGAAGGGTGACGTAACCTACCAGTGGTACCATAATGGTGAGCCGGTTGATGGAGCTACTGAGGCCGAGCTTTCCATTTCTTCTTTTACGGCGGCACATACAGGATCCTGGAAAGTCGAAGTCACGGATGATAGTGTTTTTGCACCCTACACTTCTGCGGTTTTACGAGTAGAGTGGCCGGTCTGGGCGGAGCAGCCCGAAAGCGTTGCGGCAACAATCGGAAGCAGCGTTACGCTGGGACCAGCCGCGTTATATGCCCCGTATGGCAGCGTTTCGTATCAATGGTACCGTGGGGACGAACCCGTGCCGGGGGCAACAGATCCT
>PXBF01000161.1 GCA_003567005.1 PVC group bacterium | reverse complement strand
TCACTTATCCTGAAGGGATGGAGGATTGGAACCAACCGGAGTTTGATGCTGTAGCCGCTGGCTGGGAGCGCGGGCTGGCCCCGTTTGCACATCTGAATGGGGAAAAGCGGGTTTTCGCTGAGCGTTGTAATCGCCATGAAGGTCGAGGTTTTGATTTTTGTGGTTGCGGAGAGCCCCCGAATACCTTCTGGGAAAAAGAGGTATTGCTGAAGGCAGGTGAGTTTGAGATTCCGCCAATGGAAGAGGGCTATGCCTATCGGATTTTAGTTGGTGGTACCTCGCATGTTGGATTTGGCGACGGTACGCATATCTATATCAATGGTGAGCGGATCTTCCATAGAGATACAGCGACGCCCCGCCGCCGAGGCGCTGAGCCGGTAGGCGCGCGGGTCACGACTGGGCGTTGGGAAGATTTTGAAAGTGGCCGGGTCCATCTTGCCGCGAAAAGTTTCTTGAAATATAGAGGGGACCGCTATGGCAATTATATGACTGTATTTATGCGTCGCATGAAGCTGCCGCCTTTCCAGGATGAACTGCGAAAGGGCTTGCAGTTGGTGGGACTGCGCAATGCCGAATGGCAGGAGTCGCAACATCCGGAAAGTGATATTGATCCGGAACAAGACCTCTACATTTGGGATGGAGAGGAGAGCAGGAGTGCGGAAGCGATCGGTTCCTGGAAAGTGGTGGGTCAGGTAGAGACGATTCGTGATTTTGATCCCGATTCGCTGCAACAGCCTTCGGGCGGATGGAATCCACAGCAAATCGAGCTGACCGATGATCTGAGCACAAGCGACCCGTTGCTGTTGTGGACGGGGCCCATGCTGCTAGATGCGAACCGTAAAGAAGCGTTGGCAGTCGAGCATGCACAAGTTGATGGCAAGGACTACTTGTTCATCGAAGCCGGCGGGTTCAGTCCGAACCACCCAGGCGATTGGACCTCCACTTGGCTGGTCTTCGAGCGGGATTAGTGATGTTTGAACAAAAGAAAGAAATAGGAATGAGAGCGATGTCGAGATTGATGGTTTTTTCTGCATGTGCGGTTCTTGTGGCTTGCCAAGCCATGGCGAACCCTTTGAAGGTATTTATTCTGGCTGGGCAGTCGAATATGACAGGGCTCGTTCATACCAATACGTTTGCCCACATTCAGATGTTTCCCGATACAGCCGAGGAGTTTGCCGCCCTATTTGACGAGGATGGTTCCCCAGTTGTTCTGGATGAAGTACAGGTTTCTCAGTGGCGGGATAAAATTGGCGGACCATTAGCGCCACGATATGGCGGTAACAGGAACATGCTGGGACCGGATTATCCTTTTGGTATTTATATGTACGGAGGCCTTGGAGGAACCATTTCTGATTATCAAGACATCGCAGGGAAATACCTCGCTTCATCGCGATTTCCGGTCGCCGAGCGCGGTTGAATGGACGCCGCCAGAGGATCATTCTGAAGAGGAAGATAGAGAGATTATTCCGATACCAGAGAAGCTGGATTTGCCGGCAGACTATGTGGACGCCGAGAATGTGGTGCCGGAGACAGCCGGTCGCAACACCGGTAGTTACTTGGGAATCTCGGGGATGCGCGGGGTGCCTCTTGACGAGATGCATGGTGTACACCCCATTGCCGTGGCCTTCCGTGCGGGAAGGGAAGAAAGGGTTCCCGGCCGCGCGTTTCGAAGGGGAGACCTGATCCTCGGCGTGGAGGGCAATGGCTTTGGCGAAGATGCGATCGAACAGTGGCGCTCAGCTTACTGGGGAGCTAGAGCTACTGACGATCCTGACGCCGACTGGATGCTCAACGTTACCCTATGGCGCGAAGGAGAAATCAAAACGTTTGATTTTGATATTGCCGAGACGCTCGCTGGTGGTCGGGAGGGACTCCCCGCACATTTTGAAGCGACGAAAGCACGCGAGATGGAGCGTCGAGGCCGTTATTATCGGATGATGATGAGCCATATTAAGGATGCACTAGGTGACATAGAGAACGTGCATCCGGCCTACGATGCAGAGGCTGGCTATGAAAGCGCCGGATTTATCTGGTTCCAGGGCTGGAACGATAGGAGAAGAGGTGGAACGCGGCCGAGCCGGCAAGCAGAATACACCTGGCTGCTGGAACATTTTATCCGGGATGTACGAAACGATCTCGATGCGCCGGATATGCCGTTCGTGATCGGTGTGCTGGGGGTTGGTGGCATACACACAGACCCCGATTACTACAAGACCCACTTCCAGCATGCCATGGCAGCACCCGCTAGCAATCCGGAATTCGAGGGGACAGTTGCAGCCGTGCACACAGGCAAATACTGGGATCACGAGCTTGACGCGCTTCGTAGCAAACCCGACAGGACACCGGAGGAAGACGAACTTGTTCGGATCGCTGTTTCGGACGGTGCATACCACTATCTGGGCAGCGCCAAGATTATGTGCGGCATCGGCAAAGGCTTTGCCGAGGCCATGCTGGAGCTGTTGCAGGAGTAGGGCACTTTAGTGGGGGGGGTAGGTTTGTGAGAGTATGTGGGGCAAATACGAACAGCGGTCCCTCGCACGCATACACTTACCCACATACTCCCACACCGATTCCTGCGTTGCTCGTCTGTGTCATCTTGAGTCGCCTTAGGGCTGCGGCTCGGTAGATGCGGGCGAGCACAGGTTCTGCTGCCGCAGCCAGCTTGTACAGAGCATAAATTGTTCTCGAATTTCTTCGGAGTCTGGCAGTCTGGCTTGTTTCAGAATTGTGGCAACCTCATCTGGCGAGAACTTGGCTTGCTGAATAATAAACGTCAGGTCATCTAAATCCGTCGGATCATAACGCATCAGTTTACTTAACAGCAAATCAGCATCCGCCAAGCGATATAGTTTCAGGTGGTCATAGGGCAGCGCAACGACCACACGTTCTTGCACCCAGTTTTCCCGCAACACCACTTGATCCTCATCAAACAGATGTGTCATGTACAATCCGTCTTCCTCGAATTCAAGATTCACCTGCTCCAAGGCTTCCCAGAAGTTACTATGTTGCTCAAGTGCTTCTGCCTGTCCAAGCCATAGAACGGCATCAACATCCAGACTTAAGGCAAAGTCCGGTGGTGGAGCAACAAACCCCAGCAATAAAGCAGCCCGACCATAAAGCGTCAGATCGACTTCATTTGTAAGCAAGGCATCCAATCGGCTTAATAGTTTCTCGGCATTACTCATCGTACCAGCACCCATCGCTTTGCGTTAGCGCGCCGTCCCGCCATTACGGGCCATGCTAACCTTTGCCAATGTGCAACGGGAGAACGTAAAGCGTTGCGCTGCGGAAACGCCGCTGCAATCTGCTGCCAGATTTGATGCGCAGGCTCCACCTTGATGGCTTGGCGCGCCAGCTCTCCCAATACACGGTCGGTACGCTCTCGACGTGCCACAAGAATAAGGCGCTTGACCGAAACAGCTCCGCGCGAGATCAATTGGGCTGCCAAGCGTAAACATTGCGGTTCATCCATCCGATGCAACGCACAAATGGCGACAACCAGCTCTTCATTCGGAAAAATATCTGGCGGCGGGGCAACAAACGCCGTGTTAACACCGTTTGGCCGCATCACAACCTTTGCCCCACGTGCATGCGCGACCGCCATCAACCAGTCCTCTGGTCGGTGCGTTTTCTCCAGAGAGTATAACTGCATGAGCTTGCGTATTCGTCGTTCAAGAACCGACTGATGTAGCGATAATCCCAAACGATCTGCTAACCGACCACGGCGTCGCTCATTTCCACGATCTGCTGTTGTTTGATCCATGTAAGCAAGCTACACTTGGAAAACCTTGCAATCAATCACCGATTTTATAGGCATCAATCCTGATATCGTGGACAGTGGGAGTCATGATTCAGAAGCAAATGTGAGTAAATGGGGGACAGACGATTTGCGTGATTGCAACACGCATGTTATCGTTTTCTTGCTCATCTGGGGCCCACTGATGCCTACATATACAAAAAGAATTAGCAGCAAATATTAAAAATTCTTTCTCAGATTGTCTGTCCCCTTATTTTGTATTGATTGCCCACGTACTCATATCCCAATTTACAGCTTCGCACCGGTTTGGCCACCGAGATGCCTTGACTGGATAGGGCGAACAAAGTGGCAGAATGAATTGATTGGTCTGTGGAAAAATGTTGAAATCCCGAAGCCCTATAGAACTGCAATAAGGAGATGGAGTAAATGAATCGTTATCTGGTATTGGTGATGGCTTTAAGCGTTTTCTGTTCACACTTGGTTGGCGCCGTGCAGCCGGTGGTGTATTCACCGCATGTGGCGCACTCTGCCGTTCATATGAATATGGGGCCAACCGGTGCAGCGGTTTGGATGCGGGGATATCATTTTCAAGTGGTTGCGATTGATGAAGGATCACCTGCCGATGGGCGATTGGAATTTGGCGATCTTGTGATCGGGGCCAACGATGTCCTGTTCGGTGCCGAAACAGGGCACCGCAGAGCCCTCGGAAATGCGATCGAAGAGGCTGAAGGATCGGGTGAAGCGCTCATGCTGCATATTGTGCGTGGGGATCAGAAAATGGATGTTGCGATTCCTATTCCTGCGATGGGCTCTTTTGCGGATGGCTGGCCGGATGCATGTGACAAATCAAAGCGGATCGTAGCGGATGCCAGTCGTCTGGTGCTGGATGCCCAACAAGCCAATGGACGCATTGTGACAATCAGCAATGTGGGGCAGACAATGGGAGCCCTTTTGTTACTGGCAACAGGCGAATCTGCCTATATGGATGCGGTGCGTCGTGCGGTCTATCACACAGCTTCTCGTGAATACGCAGGGAGGCCTTCCAATAGCTGGTCCATGGGGTATGCCGGTATCATGCTGGCGGAGTATTATCTTGCCACAGGCGATGATTCGGTATTGGAGGAATTGCAAGGTATAGTCGATGAATTGGTGCGTGGCCAAATGAAAAGTGGCTCTTGGGGACACAGGAGTCCGGGGCGGGGGTATGGGGCCCTCAATCAACCTGGCGTGACCGCCGCATTGGCCCTTGTGCTGGCGCGCGAATGTGGTGTGTCTGTCGATGAAACGGCCCTGCAACGATCATTGGACTTTTTTAGCCGTTTTGCCCAGACGGGCAGTATCGCTTATGGGGATCATATGCCCGGCGGATCACCGGATAATAATGGCACAAGCGCTTCGGGGGCTGTCTTGATGCACTTGGCTGGACGCCATGAGGATGCAATGGCTTTCGCACGCTCGGTTGCGTTGTATCACTGGGGAAGGGAACGCGGGCATACCGGAGGATTCTGGTCGATCATGTGGGGTCCGCTGGGAGCGGCACTGGCAGGTGAGGATGCCTTGCAAACCTTCATGCATGAGCAGACCTGGTACTATAATTTGAGTCGTACCTGGCAAGGCGGTTTTGTGCTATTACCGTATCACGAGGCTCTCACACGTTTTGATGGTTCCACATACATTACGTTTGGTCCCGTATTTTCGACAGGCGGCATTGCATTGGCGTTTGTTGCGCCAGATAGGAGATTGCGTATTTTGGGTGCACAACCGAGTGTGTTCAGTCCACATGTGGACTTGCATGCATCGGTACAGCAATTACGGGATTCCTATCTTGCTCGCGACTGGGCATCATTTGATTCGGGATTGGCGTCACTGGACGAAACCGCCTTATCTCGCGATGTAGATCGGCAAGGCGTTTTGCAACTCCGGAAAGCACGCAAAAAGTTACTGGCGTCGATTGATCATACGATCATGGAAATCGAGAGCCATATTGATGATGAGCATGGCTTTTTGGCCAAGCAACAGTTTGAGGCCTTACAGCGCGCTGCCGGGGAAGCTGCCGACGCGAGGTTTGCTGCATTAGAAGAACGATTTTCAGATGGTGGTGTTGCTTGGAATGTTCGCGAAGGAGAGCGTTTTTCGGATAAGTGGGATAAGCTGAAACACCTATCTACGATCTATTGGACTGCGCCTGGGACCAGAGCGCGGAACCTAGTCGATCCGATGCCTTCATTACGCCCCCCTGTATGGGAACGGTTGGCTGCCACCTTGCAGTACGGACCGCAATCGTGGCGGACAACCATACTGCCCGAAGGAGAAACATTACCTACGGGCTGGTCACAGATTGATTTTGATGATGTCGCATGGATAGAAGGCGAAGGGATTGTCCTCGCAAGAGACGAAGGGTTCGAAGATGCTGACAGAAACGGTATTGTTGCTGCGCGACGCACCTTTGATGTTGAAGATCTATCTGGTGAGAAGTTGCGCGTGCGTCTGCAGACGGTGCGTCCTGCGGAAACGCGTGTCTACTTGAATGGTCAACTCGTCGTAGATGTCGTGCGCGGGCAGCGTGGGGGCTATGTGTTTCTTGAACTCGATGATAGTGCGCTGTCGTTGCTGCGCCCAGAGGGCAATGTACTTGCCGTGATGTCTACCGCGCAGGGCGGCGGACGTAATCGGCTGGATGTCGGTCTCGATATCACCCGTTACCTACCGCAACGGAAGCATCGGAGAATCGATCGTGTCCGGACTGTGCCGCCTGTTTCATTCCCAGGCTTGGATGACACATTACGCGTGCGCGACGCCAGCCTGCAGGCACAGGCTGCCTTTCAGGCCAAATATGATGCAAAACCATTGGATGTATTGCTGGCTGCTCTGTCGGATCCAGTGGCCTACATCCGGAACGTAGCCGTAAATAGTTTGGTTGATCGTGGGCAGGAAGCGATACAGGCTGTGGTGTCCATGGCTGATGATCCGGATTGGCGCGTACGCAGCGCGTATGTTCAAGTGATCGAAAAAGCAGATCGTTTCCGACAGGAGCCGGATGGTCATGAATCTTTGCTTGCCCTGCTCGATGCACAAATGCCTGTTTTGATACGCTTGCTGGAAGATGAACACCACTGGGTACGTGTGCAGGCATCGATTGCTTTGCGCAACTATGGTGAGCAGGCAAGCGAAGCGTTGCCGGTATTGATGAAATTGCTTGACGATGCGCATGACTGGGTTCGTTTGCATGCGATACGGACGGTGAATCACATAACGGATGATCCAGCTCAGCTTGTTCCCGCCGCGGTAGCGATTCTGCAACATCCCTATTCAGGGTATCCGGCGCCCAGAACGGCATTTCATATCCTGCGCGATCATTCTGAAACCGATGTCGTTTCCCCGGATCAAATCCTTGCGAGACTGCTCCATGTGTTACGGCATCCGCCAGAAGGCGACCCACAGTCCATGATCAATCGCGTCATGGATAGAGCTGCGGAACTCGATCCCTCGGGAGAGCGTTTGATTCCTGTTTTAATCGAGGCGGCTTCCGATGCAACCAACATGTCGCTTTTACGGCAAAACCCTAGGCGTCATGCGATACGTCTCCTCGGTGAATATGGTGACGCTGCCAAAGATGCGCTCCCGACGCTCGAAGACATCTTGCATGCAGATGAGGATGAAAATTGGCATGACGATGCCCGTGAGGCGATCGATGCGATTAGGAATGCGAAGCAAGACTAGAGAGAATCTAATCGCTAATGTCCAACAGCCGAAGTGCATGCAAGGTAAGGCGAGCTAGCCTGTCCTACGTAGTCCCGCAGAGACGGGCGATTGATAGCGTGCGATTACGATTAGTAGGCAAGTGCTGGGGCATGTGGGTTGTGTCGCAAAATCGTAATATAAAAAAACCTAAAATCGCAATTGGTCATATGTTGGTTTGGTGGTAGTATCGCGTCGCATGGTGAGGCAGCAACTAATGAAAAGGTTGCTATGCATACACTGTTATCGCGTAGCGTGCTTTTCTTTATGTTGGTGGTTTTTGTGCGTGGAGAACAAGAAGACAAGCCAAGGAGGATGTCATGAGTAAGAAGCGCATTGGAATGTTTGGCAAACACGTTGCATGGTGGTGGTGCTCGCTGGCGGTGGTGATGATGCTGGGAGCTGCTGGTTCGGTACATGCAGCCATCCTCGACGTGAATTTTGGTTCGGATTATGACGGGCTCGGCGGGTTTACTGCCGTAGAGCAGGCTGGCACTTGGACCGAGACAGCAAATGCGCAGAATTTTTATATCTCTGGTCCAAACTGGAGTAATGCTGGTCTATTTACTGCATTGAGTGGAGAAAATGCGCTTAGCACCACTGAGGGGGCCATCACACCTTCACGACCGTCATCGATTCTCTTGCAGCAGGTGATCCTGGTGGGTCTAGTGGGGCTGCTGGGGCGACCCGCTTTGGAATGCTGCTATTTTCCGACACGAACACAGCTGACGACATAAACGAAAACGGAATATTTGTCGGATTTTTACAAAATCCAGCTTGGGGCTTAAGCATCGCCCATCGTGGAATTGACGATTTTAACTTTGTCACTGGTGCGGGGGCTGGAGTCCGGCAAGCCTGGGACGGCGCGGTGATGGGCACAGATACATTTACCTTGGAAGCAAAGCTCATATTCACGGATACCGATGTTGAAGTTTCCTTTACCGTGACCGATTCAGCGTCTTTTTCGGATACCATAAGCACTTCTATTCCCTTAGAAGATATTACCTTGGGGGATTACTTTGGCGTTGGCAGTAGAACAAGGCAGCGGGATGGGGATAATGAATTTGAGATGGATGTGCAAAGCTTCAAGGTGGTACCACCGCCGCCTTCCGGCACGGTCATCACGATTCGTTAGTTTCGGGTCTGCGTCTACTCTGGCTACTATGGGCTGCTGGCTCCAGGCCAGCGGCCCGTTTCGCCTCAGGCAATGGGGAACGGGCAATTTGCGTGATTCGTTCGCTGTTGGTGCGCGTGCCTCCGGTGGAATTGTCCGATGGAATTGCGGGAGTTGTGCGGGGGAGTTGTGCGGCTAAGCCGCTGTAAATATCTGTCATGCAGAATGATAACTTTGAATATTACACCTGATCAGCCGTCGTGCCCTCGCTCAGCCTGGGTTGCGGCGGTTTTGATGTGATGTCTTCACCGCGGAACGCGGGAAAATATGGGTGTGTGGGTATGTGGGTGCGCTGGCCCCGTCGCTCCGCTCCACCCAAAGCGGTCCCGACCTCTTGCAGAGTCGGGATTCGCTTCGCTCGCCTGTCCCGCCGTAGTCCCGCTTAGCGGGAGGATTACCGCACCAAAAGGGAATGCGCTGCAACAAACCGAAGTTACAATATGTATCATCTTGGCCGCCCAAGTGCCCTCACTAGCCGGTAACTTCATTGTTTTTTGTCGGCTTTCCGCTCAGGGGTTATTCCTCTTCCAGGAAAATCTCAGCGATGGCCAAGGCTTGTTCGCCGGCGGTAGAGTAGAGCATATAGACACGCCCGTCTTCTTCATAGATCGCTGGATCGCGTAATTGGTGTACGGGTTGGTACATCGCCCCCCAACGAGATCTTTCGATCGGTTCGTTAGCACCTTCCCATTGCTTTTCCGGTTTTAGAACGGTTTGTGGGGTGGTGAATTGCCAATCGTGCCAGTCGTCGCCCAGATTCTCGATACGGCTTACCATAATGTGTTCGGGCGCATCGCCGCCCCGCGAGAAGAAAACATAGAGGTTGCCCTCATGCTGCCACAGTGCCATGTGGCGAACACGCGGCAGGATGCGTGGGCCTTCCTCGAAGTCGCGCAATCCGTCACGTGAGCGGTACATGACACCGCCCGCATTGCGGTATTTTGCGAGGGCATAGTGGTACCCGTCGTCATGTCGGAACACCCGGAAATAAAAGTGTCCCAGCGGGTCGGGAAGAGATTCGAAATCGAGGCCGTTATCCGATACTGCCACATAGGTTACCTGATGGTTCATCGGGTGTCCGGGGATACGATGTCCATGATAGTACATCACGATCCGCTGGTTTTCTTCGTCGATCAACACGTCCGGACTGGCGACATGATCGCCCCTGCGCTCATGGTAACTTGGAGTCTCTTCTAACGGCAGGACGCCGGGTTCGTGAATCGTCCAAGGTCCTTCGAGTGCGTCAGCATAGGCCAGACGGATGTATTTTCCATGGTGATGCGAGAAGTAGAGATAGTATTTGCCCATAGGGTTCTCAACCCAATCGGGGACACGGATCAGGGATGGGCCGTTGATGTTGTTGCCAAGTTCCTCTCCCAGACCGGGTAGCTCCCGCGTGATAATGGGGTTGTGCTCGAAACGTTCGACACGGAAATGAAAGGGCGTCGAGGGTTCAACATAGTCGTCGGAGCTGGGCGCACCTGCCTCGGCATTCGTTGCCGCCAGACTGCTGCTCAGTGCGACCGCTGCAGCTTTTGGGACGCAGCGCTGTATACGGTTACCGATGCGAGAAATGGTCGTGTTCGTTTTCATCGTCGTTCTCCTTTTTTATAGTAATCAAGCCCCTTTGCCACGTACATCAGTATTCCATGCAGTCAGCTCCTTTAGCATTTCTGCACGTAGGTTCGCACAAGCAGGATCTTCCGCTCTGTTGTCCAGCTCGTAGGGATCCGCGTCAAGGTGCGTCATCAGCATCGGCGAAAGACCGTCACCCCGTCGTTTCGCCGCCAGTTTCCAGCCTGATTTTACGATCATGCACCAATCGCCGCACTCGGAAAAAATGGCGTCCTGTGTGCTGGCGCTTTCACCCCGAAGAAAACCGGCAATACTCGTACCATCCACACTTTCCACGGGCGGAAGTCCCGCTAACTCCAGACAGGTCGGCATCATATCAATACCTGAGACCAGGTTATCCGTCATGCGCCCGCCCGACAACCCTGGTATATACATGATCAAGGGTATGCCGGCCGATTCTTCGTGCGGAACATGTTTATTCGTCAAACCATGACTGCCTTGCATATCGCCATGATCAGACGTAAAGACAATAATCGTGTTGTCCGCAATACCCAATCGATCCAAGGTAGCGAGCAATCGACCAACGTTTGCATCAATCTGTGTGCACATGGCATTATAGAGGCGAATGTATTCGTCCAGATTATTGCCGTAGCGCTGAAAGTCGGGATCATTTTCCACCGGACGTGGACTGCGTGGCGATACTGTCGGTGTGTATGGATCGACATCCTGACAATTTGGACGCCGGGTAATCTTGCGCCCCGCGTACATCTCTGCATATTCCGGTGCGGGTTGCACAGGATAATGCGGGGCCTGATAGGACATCATCAAAAGAAACGGTTTATCCTGACTGGACATATGCTCAAGTTCCGATATGGCTATATCCGTGGTGACATCTGTACGATGGTAATCGTAACGGTGCTCCCGGTCCTGCTCATCATAAAAGCAAACATCCTCATAAAACCCATTATAGCATTGGTAGCCTTTGAAACGCTGAAAGCCTCCACGCAATTCTTTCGGAATCGTTTGATTCCCGTTGCCGCCTAAATGCCATTTTCCGACCCATGAGGTTTGGTATCCCGCCGCGTTGAAAGCATCCGCAAATGTCGTCGTGCCCTGCGGCAAGGGACTCTTGTTACCCGTAACGCCACAACGGCTGGTATATTGACCAGTCATCAAAGAACCGCGAAAAGGACCACAAACGGGATTGTTCGAATAACAGCGTCGAAACAAACAACCGCGCTGCGCCAATTTATCCAAGTTCGGCGACATGACATTCGGGTTATCCATGCATCCTAGCGCATCGCGGTGCTGTTGATCTGTGAAAATAAAAAGGATATTTTTTTTCATGTTATATTCGCATTCGTTTTAATCATTATCCACAGCCGATAAACGCCTTGCCCGTAAATCGGCAATACCGATAACAAACCCGGAAACCAAACAGGACTCCCGCCTTTGTCACAATGGCTTGCATCAAAAGATAGCACCCAACCATGAAACAAACTAAAGTCAAGAAAACAGAGCAACAGAAAACAGAGCAACGCGGACCTGGCACGGTCCACAAGGCGATCAGACGGTGTCTACCTGCACACGGCGATTCAAAAACTGTCTTGAAACAGCTGTCAAATTGCTAGGGGATGATGCAAACAAAGAGATTGGCGAATGACGAAACGTACCCTCCAGCGTCCAGTGTGGCGCGATAATGCAATGAATTGAACGGGATATTGTAATTGTTAGACTGTTCGCTATTCCACTACAGTGTATGAGACCAGTAATAAATAACATGAAGTGAGGAGATCCAAATTATGAAATCAAGACATGTGCAACGAATTCTACTGGCAGCAGCATCTTTACTGGTGTTTGCCTGTTTTACGCATAATGCGGCTGCATCCTACTCACTTCGCCTGC
>PXBF01000199.1 GCA_003567005.1 PVC group bacterium | reverse complement strand
GTTGGAAACCGGAAGCCGTTAACATATGACCGAGCAATTCGGCGCGGGATTGCTGGTCGCCTTGTTTTGCGCTCAACACCCGGTTGAGCGGCGTGCAGGTGCGGCCTGCTCAGCCATATTGCGTTCTGGTTTGACGAATCTCATCGCGAACGAAACGATGCAGGCCTATGATGCGCTGGGCATCAGGCATGTCCGCAGGGGCCAGCTCGGTTGCTTGTGCCGAAACGGCAGCCTGTTCTTCGTTTTCGGCATTTCCATACGAAGTGGCTGCGAATCCCATTGCCAGTGTTATCACTAGCACAAGTGAAATGGTGTTTCTTGTTGCCATGTTGCCCTCATTTTGTCGTGGTAACAGGAGAAGTGGATGCAACCATGCATCCCCTCCCGTTACCCGTTACGCGTCAAGAGTAGCATTGCCAAATACATCTGCCAAGCGTGAGCCGGGAATGCATTCTTGCCGTAACACTTTCGGCAATACTCTCGCGTACTCATTATTGAAAATATCTATTTTCGTCAATTTCAATCTCAACCATCCCAAGCAAGCCTTACCAGTAACTTCATTTTGTATTGAGCCCTTGAGTAGGGGCAGTCCAGCATGCCCGGCGTAGCCCAAAGGGTGAAGACAGGCCCTTGGGCTGTCCCGGGGACGCCCCAAGGGACTGGGGCACCCCTACTGCGCTGTGACACCCAAGTTGCTAACTGGAATTTGATCATGTTGTGACTTGCCAAAGAGTAGGGTAGTGCGTAGAGTGCATCGCGTTGCCCGGGTGGCGGAATGGCAGACGCAACGGACTTAAAATCCGTTATCCGTAAGGGTGTGCGGGTTCGAGTCCCGCCCCGGGTACCACTTCAATAGAGGGGCAACACCATGAAGTGCCGTTTGCCTTTTGAAGCATTTTGCGATGCGACTTCTTGTTTGTGACTGGCGCTTGTTCGCCATCTTCCGTGCTTTTTGTTTGGTTGCAAACACACTCCGTGCCCGTCAATTATGCACCCGAATGCTCGCACATTGATGTAGTCATAAATCATGTTTCTACCCTTTAGACGGCATCAGCCCCAAAATCTTTGAAAAAAGTTTTTGGTTTGGGGGGCAGATGGGGGGCGGCAGGGATGAGGGGGCAACCAGGATGACACAGTGCCAATGAGAGAGCGGCTTCAGGTGTTCCGGACATCGGATTGTGTGTAGGAGGGCGTAAGACTTTTGCGCAGGCGCACGAAACCATTCAGCCTTATATCTGAATGTAAGGGGAGGTCATACGTTTGTTGGGGGGTTATGTGTCCCATGCTGGGGCAAAGTCGGGGTCGATGAGCCGGTTGTTTTTGGGGAGGCTGTTGATCGCGTTGCGGTCTTCCTTGTCGAGTTCGAAATCCCAAATGGCGAAGTTTTCACGGATATGTGTTTCGCTGCTTGCTTTCGGAATGGCGATGACACCGGGTTGTTCGATCAGCCAGCGCAGTGCGATCTGTGATGGGGTCTTGTCGTGTTTTTGGCCGATTTTGAAGAGTGTTTCGTCTCGCTGCACTTTACCGCGCGCGAGCGGACTGTATGCCACAACCCCGATCCCTGCGCCCCGGCAAGCTTCTATCGGAGGGGTTTGGTCGAGGTAGGGATGATATTCGATCTGATTACAGAAAATTTGTTCCTCGGTCGCATGCATCGCCAAATGTAGCCATGCCACGGTGAAGTTGCTTACTCCTAGATGACGGATTTTTCCTTCCTGTTTGAGATGTTCCATGGCTTCTAGCGTTTCGTGCAGCGGCACGGATTCTTCCGGCCAGTGGATCAGCAAGAGATCAATGTAGTCCGTATCCAGAGATAGGAGACTGCTTTCGCAAGAGGCGCGAACGCCAGCCGGTTCGAGCTGGCCCATTTTCAATTTGGTTGTCAGGAAAATCTTGTCGCGGGGTATTGCCGCGTCTTTGATCCCTTTGCCCACTTCCTGCTCGTTATTATACATTTGAGCCGTATCAATATGGCGGTACCCGGTTCTCAGGGCGATCTTGACGGCATTTCTGCAGTCTTCTCCCTTGATTTGAAAGGTTCCGAATCCCAACACCGGCATGGTTCCGCCATCGCATGAAAAGCACGGCATAGAGGAAGGGATGATAGCGTTTGGCATGGGGCTTGTTCTTTCCATTGTTGCGTCGTTGAAGGCGCCTTATTTTAGCGGTATGGCTGCTTCTGGTGTCAATACGCGGAACGTGAATGATTCCGCAATGTACAGATGTACCTTTTGTGCCTCTACCATGCTATAGCCAATCGAGAAATCCTGGCCCGTGGTGAGTTCAAAATCGCCTCCGCGTGCGCTTAGGAGTACGCCACCCTTAAGCGCCCGGCTGTAATGAATGCTTCCACCCAGAATTTCGGTTGCATGGCGATATAGGGGGTAGCAATTATTCTTACCGACATAGAGTTGCTGGTATGGCTTGTCTCCCAGCACAAGTTCGTAGGGTCCGGCGATTCCTGCCTTTTGCAAGGTGTGTACAGCCGTTTCGATGGATTTGATCATGTTTTCTGCTTCACCATTGAGGGCTATAGGTTTGTATGCACTGGCTTGTACCATGCCGGGAATTTGCGCGGCCGCAAATCCTTGATAGATTGCGGTCTCTTCAAACAATGCCGCTTTGCTCGCAGCTTCCGTCACGGGATCCAGGTTGGCGGTTTTGTTGCCGCGTGATATGGTGTCCAGATCGAATGTGTCCAGAACAAAGGGTACGCGGATTTCCGTAAGTGGCAGGTTTTGGCGTAAACCCCATCCTACATCCGGTATCAGTTCTTCTTGTTGGAGTTCGACCGTTCCCAGATTAATGGCTCCTAGCGACCACCCATGTGGACCATTCATTTCAAGGATTTTTCTGCCGGTAAGGTGTGTATGTAGTGTGCGGCTAGCCTCTTCATCGATCTCATGCCATGCGTCTTCTGTAATTGGGGCTAGGTTTCTTCTCAATAGATTTGTCATGCTACTGTTCTCCTTTTCAAAGTTTTCCTGGTTTATTTCGTTACGCCAATTCCCAATGAGCCATCACCAGACGATTCGTTATCGTCTGCTTCTGCGGCCTCCTCCAGTTCTGTTATCGGTCCTGTTGTGAACAAGTAGGTACGCAATTGTTCATCGAATGCGGGTTGGCGTCGGCGTAGCCACTCGAGAACCATGGCCGCATGCTCGATTTCCTCGTCGCGATTATGCAGCAGAATGGCTTTCAGGTCTTCATCCGTGGTTACATCTGCGCGCTGATTATACCAGTCTACTGCCTCGAGTTCCTCCTGCAGGCTGGCTAAGGCGCGGTGCTCTTCTTTTGCTGCGTCCGATAACTGTGTTTCATGATATCCGTCGGGCATGTGGTGCTCGCTTTCTGTATTAATGCCTTATCATTTCGCCATGCATGTTGCATGGAAGAACAAAGGTTGTCAATGCATGTGGGCTGTGCGCAAAGTACTTGGCACTTTGGTTTTGCCACTGTGCGATTGTTTGTGCCGTAAGCAACATTGTGTTTTTGTCTACTTGACGGCTGGGATTCTTGTCATCACAATGCAACATCATTATTTGTTTAAATCGACGTTTACGTGTATTCAAAAGAATAATTAAGACAAAGCTCACATGGGAGGAATCCAATGGCGCGTTTCCGTTACATTGCAATGGACCAGAATCAGGGAGGCGCTGAAGTAGAAGGCGTGGTTGAGGCGGCAAGCCAGAGTGCTGCGATTGCTGCGATTAAAGCCCAGAATATGATCCCGACACGGGTTTCACCGGTCGAAGGTGGTGGCAAAAAAGCAAAAGCCAAATCGACGTCACAGGCATCTCAGCGTAAAGGGTTTGATATGGGGGGCCTTTTCAAAAAGCGCGTCAAGCCGAAGCAGTTAATGGTTTTCACGCGTCAGCTTGCCACGTTATTGGAAGCGGGTTTACCCCTTTTGCGCGGTTTGCGCATTCTGCTGAAACAGGAAAAATCGCCGGGATTGCGCCAGGCATTAAGTGGCATGGGTGAATCTGTCGAGGGCGGTGGCACCTTTTCGGAGGCATTGGGTGGCTTTCCAAGAATTTTTGATAATTTATATGTGAATATGGTGAAAGCCGGTGAGGCTGGCGGTGTATTAGACTCTGTTTTGGCGCGTATTGCCGAGTTTTTGGAAAAAGCGGAGAAGATCAAATCCAAGGTCAAGAGTGCGATGGTTTATCCGATTGTGGTGCTCACGGCGGCTATGGGTATTCTGGTCTTTTTGATGGTATTTATTATCCCGCGTTTTGCGGAGATTTTTGATGATCTTCTTGATGGGCGCGCGTTGCCTGGTCTAACGCAGGCCGTTATTGACGCGAGCGATTTCATAGCCACGCGTTGGTACGTCCTGCTCGGCGCGGTATTTGCTATTATCTTTCTGTCGAAACTGCTGAACCAGACGGAGCAAGGGGCAGCAATGATTGACAAGTTCAAGATGCGCGCGCCGTTGTTTGGCGACTTGGTCCAGAAGACGTTGGTTTCGCGTTTTGCTCGCACGCTGGGCACCTTGATGGCTTCTGGTGTGCCGATTCTGCAGGCTCTGCAAATTGTGCGCGATACGGCAGGTAACCGTGTATTGGCAGATGCCATTCAGTCGGTTCACGACAGTGTCAAAGAGGGTGAGTCTGTAGCCATGCCCATGGAGGCTTCCGGCGTATTTCCCGGAATGGTTGTGAGCATGGTGGATGTGGGTGAAGAAACCGGTGCCCTGCCGGAAATGCTTGTTCGTATTGCCGACAATTACGACGATGAGGTGGATAATGCGGTAGAGGCGCTTACATCCATCATTGAACCCATCATGATCGTCTTACTTGCATTGATCATTGGTACGATTGTGATCGCGATGTTTGTTCCGTTGATTTCGATTATTACGGAAATGTCGTAATGCGGATGGTATACTTGATGCGTGTCCGGAGTCGGCGAGCCCGGTTTCGTGAAGCGAATCAGCATCGGGTTTAGGTGCATACAACGAATAAGATATTCCAGGATGCTGTATGGTCTAACAGATGTGTAATAGCAAACGTATTTTGCTGTAGAGAGTGATTGGACGTTTTATGACTTTCGTGGTATGATAATCATGTGGGAGGATTCTATTATGATGACAGATAAGAAAAAGAGTGGTTTCACGCTAGTCGAGATCCTGATTGTTGTGGCCATAATCCTTTTACTTGCGGGAATGCTATACCGTGTAGGCTCTCTCGTGAGCGATCGCTCTAATCGCGCACGTGCGATTGCCGACATGCAAGCATTGGCGAATGCTCTCGAAGAGTATTTTGCGGCGCATGGAATTTATCCGCCTACGCGCGGGATGCGATATGTATATCCGGATTCTCGTTATCAGCCGCCACAAATGGAGGGGTATTCGGCTGAGGGGCTTGAGTATGGGTTGGTTTCCTACTTATTCTTTCGTGGAGGAGACGATCCGCGGCGATCGGAGTCCGATGAAGAGCTGAAACATCGCTGGCAACCGTATTTGGAGGAGTTGCGAATGAGAGGCGGCACGATAGGGCGGCAAAAGGAGGTGTCCGATTTCACGTTGGCATATTCCAACCTTTTTCGAAATGTTATCAATCCCTGGGGTGGGTCGTATGGGTATGAATCCGAGCCACCATATTTGAGCTATCGGCTTTGGACAAGTGTGCCGGGGTCCGACGAAGATCTTTCGGTATCTTCGGCAGGACAGTAAGGAGAGGATGTTTTATGAAGCGTAGTGGCTTTACCATGATCGAGTTGCTGGCATCAGTCGGTATTATTATCGTTTTGGCAAGCATGATTTTATTTGGGCTGAATGTCGCTCGTCAGCGCGCCCGGACGCTAGAGGCGCGTAGCATGAGTGAACAGATTCAGTTAGCTTGGGAGGCGTATCTCGCAGATTATCAGGAATTTCCTTTCGAGGGAGGCGGTAGTACGTTGCAGGTGGAAAGTGACATTATCATGCAAACGTTACGCACGCGGCACAGTGATGATCCGCCCGACGTATCGGAGTATCGTTCTTATAACCGACGTGGGTATACATACTTTGACATTCACCACCTTTCCGAGGGTGTACGGGATCCTTGGGGCAATTTTTATCAAATTGCTTTGGATATGAATAATAATGGTAGGGTTACGGTTCCCGCCGATGGGGGCGGTCAGGAAACGATTCGGCAAAGTGTGGCCGTTTGGTCTATGGGGCGTGATGGGGAGTCCGGGACTTCAGCAGATATACGGAGCTGGCGTTCCGGGCCTGAGTGATCTGGCTATAAACATATTGGTGGTATGAGAGTGCGGTTGAGATGTGAAGGTGCCTAGTTAATCACGTATTACGGGCGGTGTAGAATTTTGATAGAATTATTTCATTAGGACATGCATGAAAATACGTAACATAAAGTCGAAGGTTATGGATTCTGAGAACGAGGTGATTCGCAGTCATGTAGCGCGTGGCTTCACGTTAATCGAGTTACTGTTAGTGGTAACTGTGATTGCCATACTTGCCGCGCTTTTACTGCCGGCCGTAAACAGGGTTCGCGATGGTGCCCGTGAGCGTCAGGCGCAGACGGAAGCCCGTATTATTGGTCAAGCGATTGCCGCTTACCGCTTGCAGCATAGACGGTTCCCGGCACCAGAACATCATTTAGAAAATGCCGGGCAGGATATGATGTATGGCGAAGATGGCTCGGGGGGTAACAATGCGGCCGTGATGCGCATCCTCCGCGATGCGGATCCGCCCGTGCTGGATGCGGGAAGTTTGCGCTGGGAGGGTGATAATGTTGTAAACCCGTGGGGACGGCAGTATAATATCACTTTGGATTTAAATTACGATGGCAGGGTAGCGGGGCGTGCAGGCGATTACCATGTTGGCACGAATATTCCCGACTATGACGATGAAGATGAAGATTAAATGTAATCCTGATAAAAAGTGTTTCGTTGTACGCGCTACTGATGTGAGATGTTTGTGGTTAGGTGAGAAATGAAGAATGCAACAGGTAAGGATGACTTTTGGTCTTTTGTCAATATGCCAAGGCGAAAGCATGCATATGCACGTAACGCCGGGTTTTCCTTACTTGAACTGATGGCGGTCATGTTGCTGATGTTCATCATGATGGGCATCGCGACGACTGCATTTCGGGGCATTATGCAGGGAGCGGGTTTACGCGGGTCAACTGCGGTTGTGCGTGGAACCTTGACGCAAGCCCGGCAGCAGGCCATGACCCACGGACAACGCGTTGCCGTGATAATCGAGCAGGGTGATCATTACGGAACGATGCGCACGGTGATGAGTTTCGGCCGTGTTTTGGACGTTACAGGTGGCGGTGTGATCCGTATGGAAAATGATATGCCTTGGACTGCCAGTGAGATTGCAGGCTCGACGGTTTACAATTTTGACGGGGATTCCGCGACAATGGGTTCCGATGAGGATATTGCTGATAGTACGGTATTTTACCGGGCTCCAGGGTTAGGACAAGGCGATGAGGTTGCTTTCCAGGTTGGAACCGTACGGGAGTTGCCAAGTGGATTGGCTTTTGGTGGGGTAGGTGGTAATCTGGTGATTATATTCGATACAGATGGAAGTGCCCTTTCCGGGGGCGCATTTGAGGTTGTCGAGCGACGTGGAAGCGGGGGTTTTACGATCGAGGTTGACGGAATGAGCGGCAGGGTTAGCGTGGGAGACTTAGACTAATGAAATGTTTTGCAAACAACCAGTCAAGCGGCTTCAGTTTGGTCGAAGTGAATCTGGCCATTTTTGTGATTTCGGTCGGGATGCTTACGCTGTTTTCCTTATTCCCTGCAGGGTTGCGACAGGTCGCAACGTCCCATGAGGCGACGCAAGAAGCTTTATTTGCCGATCATGTGTTTTCTACCATGCGTGCGGAAGCGCGGTTGCTCTCTTCGGGTGACTGGTTGGACATGGATACGTTTATAAATGCTGTCTTGAGTGATCTGCCCATTCAACCCAGTGATGAGGTTCAAAGAGTTACGTTTGGCACGGAAGATCAATATATGCGCTATTTTCTTGAAATTGCGGCAGCGGGAGATGGGCGCAGGCGTGTGACATTATGGTGTAAAGCACAGGAATTTGGACCAACCGGTGATACCTTTATACGGGATGCTTCCCGGTTTTACACGGAGTTTGTATATTCAGGAATGCCATAGTAGGGATTGTGGGGAAGTGAGACGTGAGATGTTGGATCCCCTTCGCTTTGCTACGGTAAGCTGGTGGAGAGTGGCAACCACGAAGGCACGAAGACACGAAGACACGAAGGTTGATGGGGATTGGGAGTAAAGCAGAAAGCGGAAATTGGGAAAGCGGAAATTGGGGATGCGGGATACGGGAACCACCCCGACCTCGGTTCGAGTAGGGGCACCAAGGAACGAATGCTAGTGGGCTTTATTTTTTTAGACAGAAAGATTTTGATAGAAAAAACGGATAGGCTTTGGGGCCCGTGTAATAAGATTTTACAGCGCAGGTTGTAGGGATGAAGGTTGAAATTATGAAGCTGCAGATTCTAACGTTGAGGGGGCCGAGTTTGCCCCGTGAAAATGTATTTCACAGGGGGCTTCGGTCTTCAGTCTTTCGTCTTCAGTCTGGTAAGCGGGGTTTTACGCTGATCGAATTGCTGGTGGCGATGGCGATTCTGATGATTATTGTGTTGATGTTAGCGAACTTATTTCAGCAAAGCACGCGTGCTTGGAGCACGGGTTTGCATGAGACGACTTTAGGCGTAGAGGCGCGCGCTGTTATCAATATGATTCAGCGCGATTTAAGCATGGCGCTTCCTGATACAGACGCAACGCCCATCGAAGTAGGCGGGTCGAGCGTGTCCTTTTACTTGCTGAATGAGGAAGGGGAGCCGGAGCGGATTACGTATAGCGGAGGGGGAAGTTCGATTTCCCGGAATGGAAGTGAATTGGTAGATAATGTGGAAAGTTTTGAGGTTGAGCTGTTAACGGCTCCAGGGCCTAACGATACAACGATAGCCGATCTGGTGGAAATCACGATTCGGTTAGCGGGAGATACGCGGATAGCCGGTGCCAGGGTATATGCAGAAGGACGTGAGTGGGATTCCGATCTGCTGCCCGTGGATACGCAGCGTGGGGAATGAGGGACGTGGGACGTGAGAGGTGAGACGTGGGACGTGAGAGGTAAGACGTGGGACGTGAGAGGTAAGGCGTGGGATGTGGATGAACAATACGAGAATGAAATGTAGGATCCAAGGCTTGACCCGTGAAATGTTATTTCAGGGTGGAGGGCGAGCTGCGTTCTGGTACCGCAAGGGCCGTCAGGGTTTTTCGCTTATGGAGTTGTTGGTCGTGGTTGCCGTCATTGCGGTGTTGATGGGCCTTTCCTTTCCTGCCATTCAAGGTGCGATTGATCGCGCCCGCGTTACTCGTGCACGTGCTGAAATTTCTTCCTTACAGCAAGCGTGGCTCGCCTACTGGAATACGTATTATGACCATACGACAGGGGCGCGGCCGTCCTTTTGGCCTAGCAGTGGCGAGATGAATGCGTTTGCCGTTGGTGTTCTTGCGGGGGAGAACACGGACGCAAACCCACAAGGGATTGCCTTCATGGACTTCGATGATCAGCATTTGGAAGACGGTTTTCTTGACCCCTGGGGTAATCTCTATCAGCTCGAGCTTCGAGACGCAGTTAGAGTCGAGTCAGAATGGACGTTTCAGACACGCGTATTTTTAGGCAATACAGCACGCGCTAATTATTAGAATGTATAGCTATGTATCCCGACTCCCTTCGGGGCACGCGGGATCAGAGATTAGGGATTCGTTTAGTGGGTGGTAGAATGTTTTTGAGGTTATTTTCATGAAGAATTCGAAGTCAGGTGTAGCGGTTATCATTGTGCTTGGATTACTGGCATTGTTAATGGTGCTGGGGGTATCCTTTACGGTGACCATGCGTGGTGAGCGGGCAGGGTCGGCGAATTACCTGGCGTCTACGGCGAGTCGCCACATGGTTTGGGCTGGTATTGCCAGAGGAATTGATGCGGTCAATCAAACCATGGATGGTTCCATGTTCCCACCGGGAGATTATCTCGTTTCGGGGTCAGGTACTTGGAATTCGCATCCGAATACAGGGGTAGCATTATTGACGCGTCAGGTCCGTGGCTACGTGCCGGATACGCTACTTGACTTCCTGGAGGATCAGGACGAGCCGGTGCGCGCGTCATGGACATCGTTGCCCGGCGGTGGGCGTGCAGCCTACCTGGTTTTGAATTTGTCTGATATGCTGGATGCTAATCATGTGGGTGGAGAGCAACGTGCGGGGGGACGGGCTGTTTCCGAGCTTATGCTTGCAACCAATGTTTTGACCGTAGCGGAGTACGCCGATTTGATCACGAGTCGTTCGAGTGCAGGTGGATCGTTTGATAATCCGCCTGCTTTCCGCAGTCAGGCGCCGGATGTACCCTATGAATTGTTTTCAACCTTTACCCGTTATTTGCCCGACAGTAATCGCACGAATCTTGTGTACGTTGGTGGGGATGCGAGTGAATTGGAGGCCAATCGGTCTGCGATAGAGTCTGCTATGGTCGAAAACTTTCCTGAAGAGGGTGGAGCGGGAGCAACAAGTATAAGTGCGGCACAGGCTGCAAGGATATTCGATCAACTGCTGGAGTACGTTTCTGAGGAAGAGGTGCCGAGTGATCTCGAGAGGCCCAATGCTAAACCCGTACCGATGATTAATGAAGTCGTTGCCGAACTGGTCCGTATTGGTGTTGGTGGGGACCCTGGGCAATTTGCCATGATCTTTCAGCCGCACATCGATGCATGGTATCCGTATATTCGCCAAAGTGATTCTAATTTCGTGATTGAAGGGGAGTACAGTTTAACCGTAGAGGAACTACCTGAAGGTATAAGCATTACGAATCAAAATACCTTTACATCCGGAACGATTAATCAACCTGAGCGTAACGGGACCCATCATGGGTTTTACAGTCCAACAATTGAACCTGTAATGGTTGGGCCAGAAGCGGGTGCGACGGCTACGAATACGTTTAACATCTCACTGGGTTTCAGTAATGTGGTGGTACGGCTGTCGGACGGAGATATTGTGGATCAAGTGAATGGAACCTTTCGTTATGAGATGCAATGGACGTCAACGATGGCCAGTGATGATATAGGCTGGGAACCCGAGACGTACCAGGTTTCGGACCCCCGCTTCAACTGGACGTTGCCAGACGATATTAACGTGCAATCTCCTTGGCAGATTAGCAACCCGCCTGGTGAAGCTCCTGGTGGACTCACTCCGAGCATTGGACAGACCAATGCCTGGACTGCCTTTTTCCTGGCGCAGCGGGAGCTGGGACAACCTGGTATCCAAAAAGGTAGCGAGATGCATGCGGGAGGTAATGGGTATTTATATTCCCCGCTTGAGTTTGGTCATATTCTTTTGCTGCCTAATTCGACCTTATCGCATCCCGCTAACTACTGGCGTAATGTGCGCGTATTTGATCATGCTGACAATGTGCGTCGTCATCGGATTCTAGAGACATTTACCACGAACCAGCAGTTTCCGCAGATTGAGGATGGAGAGGACGATGCGTATCGCGGATTGGTGAATATTAATACCGTGGAAAACCGGATTTTGCGCACGTTGTTTGCCGAGATGCCGTATCCGTATGTTGGTGCGAATGCGATTGAATCCGAGTATCCGGAACGTTTAGATGCTGTACTTTCGGTCATACAGGATCATATGGATGATCAAGGTGAGTTTCGTTCTGTCGTCGAGTTATTGGATTTGGATTGGCGTGGGCATCCGGCATTGGCGGATTTATCTGATTTGGAGCTGACCGCTTTGTTGGCATACGCTGTTGAGTTGGCAGGGGTGCGGCATAATCTCTTTCTGATCGTATCCACGGCGACAGCTATGGAGGGCGGCGGGAATATTGTTCGCGGCAGACGTAATGCGATGGCGATTGTCTGGCGTGATCCTGTTCCCAACGGCGATGGACTGCACGATCAATTTATCCAGTATTTCCGTTGGTTGGACTGATGAAAAATGCTGACTCCGTGCGATAGGTCTTCAACGTGTGTTCGGGGGAATGATTAATACCAATCACGGAAACCTATCAGTATTATTGTTCGCTTTCTGCCAGGCTGCCTCGATCCCACCGATCCCGACCTCTTGGGAGAGTCGGGACGTCGGTGGTGAAGAAAGTTGAGAGATG
>PXBF01000052.1 GCA_003567005.1 PVC group bacterium | reverse complement strand
TCCAATAAGCTATATCATTAGCTGCTTCGTTTTGTGGATCCACAAACGTACTGGAGATAAACACCAACCGATACTGGTCGCCAACTTGCCAAGGCTCTCCCGTTGCGGGATTATTCCCCTCCAACGTCGCCGCTGTTAAGATCCCTAGCTCGCAGCTCAACTCTGCATGCGCCACACCCAGCATTGCAACCCCACATACTGCCACAAACCATAGTTTTACCGTTCGCATACCGACCTCCTGTTTTACCTTACCCACCATATAGTTACCTACAGTTCAACCTTATCATACGACCTATAAGCGTCAAGGGCAAAAAAGCGATTTTTTTGGGTATTTTCTTGACGCGTGGAAGGATTATGGTAATTTTCGCCGTTCCATATCAAAAAATGGATCAAAAGGCGGGATAGCTCAGTTGGTAGAGCGGAGGACTCATAAGCCTTAGGTCACCGGTTCGAGCCCGGTTCCCGCCACCAATTTCGCCAAAGGCGAATTGTACAGTCCATAGCCAGCAATGCAAAGGCGTGCCACCCAACCCAACATGTGCCAGGATCATCACCTTGCGACACCCGACACTCGACACCCGTCCCACCATGCATTAACCTGCAGCTTACATGATGTAATCAGACACCACGGAATCATAAAGGAGCCAATCATGAACAAGAAACGTCTTGGAAAATCATCCATCTGGGTTACCGATCTTTGCATGGGAACCATGACGATGGGTTCAAAGAACTCTGAGCAGGAATCTTTCGCGATTCTGGATCGCTGCTGGGATGCCGGTATCAATTTCTACGATACGGCAGAAATATATCCCGTGCCACCAAAAGCCGAATGGGTGCATCGCAGCGAGGTAATTGTCGGAAAGTGGCTAAAAACCAAGGAACGTAGCCATGTGATCGTAGCAACCAAGGTAGCCGGTTCCGGCCATACCTGGTTCAACCCACCGCTTCGAGGTGGCAATACGGGGCTGGACCGCCACAACATTCGTAGCGCCATCGAGGGAAGTTTGCGCCGCCTCCAAACCGACTATGTTGACCTCTATCAGACACACTGGCCGGATCATGATTTTCCGTACGAAGAAACACTGGAAACGCTTACCGAGCTGGTTGAAGAAGGCAAGGTGCGTATCCTCGGCAGCAGCAATGAGACCCCATGGGGCACGATGCAAGCCGAACATACCGCGCATATGCACGGATTCAATCGGTATGAAACCATCCAGAACAATTATTCCATCGTCAATCGACGCTTTGAAGATGCGCTAGCCGACATCTGCCGCCGCGAAGGCATAAGCTGCTTACCCTACTCACCTCTTGGCGGCGGTGTATGCACCGGCAAATACAATGGCGACATCATTCCAGATAATGCCCGTTTTTCACAGTATCTGAAGGAAGAAGGGAATCGCCAAAAGAAAATGGCCCATCGTTTTGTAAATGAACGCAGCCTGAACACGGTCGCAGCACTTCTGCCATTGGCAAAGGATTTATCGCTGACCGTAGCACAACTTTCCCTGGCCTGGTGTCGCCAGCAAGATTTCGTTGGCTCGGTTATCTTTGGGGCAACCACATTGGAACAACTCGAGGAAAACCTGAAATCTGCCGATATAACGCTGGACCCTGAAATCTGCGCGCGGATCAACGAGATTTCCGAGACCTATCCATATCCCCTAGGGTAATAAGGTCCTGCATCGATTATCTCGATTCTCTCGAATAGTTGCCCCGCTTCCCCCTGGCAGATGGCGCATTCGCTATGAGTAATCGTGGTGTATCATCCCAGCCATACTGATGCGTAAGTTGCTTGAGCTTTTCGCGACAGGCGCTTTCGACTTCTTCCACAAATCGTAGAACGGGGCGCGAAGTAGCTGGCCGCCCCAACAAGCCTACACCTGCAGCTTCTGTTCCACGCAACACCACGGAGACACGGCCTCCCGCAAGATCCCACTGCTCCGCTAACGCTTCCAAGGCAGCATGAAGGCAATGAAAAAACATGATTTCCAGGCCACCCGATACATCCCCCGAGATCCGCGACACATCTAATGTCCAACCAGCGTCATGTTCCGTTACCAACCAGGAAACCGGGCGCGCAAAACCGCTGCCCAGCATCAACATACGCGTTGCAGCCTTGTGCGCACCTACAGAATGCAACGCTTTCGAGGCGAGCAGCAGCAAATTCCCATCTTCTACAAAAAAACCGGCTCGATCGGACGTTTGCGCCAGATAGGCCGAAAGAGCTTCACTCAACGCATCAACACTGTGCGGATCAATCTCACGAGCAAGTACCCCCATCCGCAAAAGGTAGTCTTTGATGTAGGCGGATAGCGACGCACTTTCACGAACGGAAGAAGGAATCCAGATCACGACTTACCAATCATATCCTGAATCGCGTTGACAAATTGATTAACATCGCGAAAACGACGATAAACCGAAGCGAAACGAACAAAAGCCACCTCATCGATCTTCTCAAGCCGGTCCATGACCTTTTGCCCTAGAATATCGCTGCTAACCTCGCGCTCATATTCGCTCTCTACCTCCTCGACGATCGCATCTACGAGGTTTTCTATGTCCATCGAACTGATCGACCGCTTCTCACAGGCCCGTTCAATACCACTGAGCAGTTTTCCACGATCAAACGGCTCATGCCGGCCATCTGTTTTGATCACTTTTAATTTGGGACGTAACACTTCCTCGTATGTAGTAAACCGATACCCGCAATTCAAACAGATTCGCCGACGCCGCGTTGCATCACCACTCCTGGAAACACGGCTATCTAGAACCTTGTCTTCCATGTGCGAACATTTCGGACAGCGCATCGTATTTTCCTTTACCAAATTAGTTGAAAATCGCGTTTACACGCCGACCGATTTCATCGACATCTACCGATGGCACAAGTGCAACGACCCCACCCCCATCACGATTCGAGGAAATCGGCTTGGACGTACGACCGTCTCCCGCATACAGCACGATCGGAATGGCTTTGGTATTCGGCATAACACTTAACATTTCCCCTACGGCGGAACCAGGCATGCCATCAAGTGACTCATTCAGCACAATAACATCCGGCCGATTTACAATAGACGACTCCAATGCTTCAGGTCCCTTGATACAATGTTCTACCAGGAAACCATTATCGCGAAACCAAGTCGTGAGCGTTGCAGCAAATCCCATATCGGATTCACCTAGCACCAATCGCTTGCGCATACCACTGGCCGCAGCTTGCTTCTCACCCCGACGTAAGAAAATAATCCGCGTCACTTCCATGAGTAAGTCCTGCGGATCGCAGGGTTTTGCAATGAAACCATCCACTTCAACATCAGCAAAAAATTCGGCCATGTTTGCACGGGCGGTTAAAACAAGAACCGGATAACGCGGCTTCCCATTCTTCTGCAAGATCTCTTTTAAGAAACCGATACCTCCCATTCCCGGCATACTCATGTCCAGTATAATGAGATCTGGGCACATGTCCTTTAATGCAACAAGAGCCTGCTCGCCACTCTCGGCCGTTACTACATCATACCCTTCAAATCGCAAGAAATCACGCAAGGTTATGAGTAAGCTCGTATCGTCATCAACAAGCAGTAACTTTCGTTTTGGTTCCTCCGCCATACCATCCCTCCTCACGTCCTGGGTCTTAAAGATGAGCCCCAATTTATTACACGAAACCTTCGCCGTTTCAAAAAAGAAAGTCAAAGATGTTTTCTTATATACGTTGCGCTATGGGTAGTCCTACCAGAAACGCATTCACGATACCATCCAGTAATTCTGTTTCATTCCACGGTTTCGATATGATATTTACACCAAAATTACGCAGAATATCTTCCTTGTTCCTGCCTAAAGGGACACCGGTCATCGCAAGAATCGGAATGCGCCCCGTGGAGGGATCCCCTTTTAAGCGTATCACTACCTCGCTCCCCTCGATATCCGGTAATTGCATATCAAGAATAATAACATCGGGTGCATCATGCTCTATCCGCTGCAAGGCATCGGTGCCACGAGCCGCACATAAGACCCGATATCCCTGTCGCGACACCTGACCCGACATCTTTTTACAAATCGTGGGATCATGATCCACAACCAAAACAGATGGCGCCGCCACAACAGGTAAACGAAACCAGATACGCGTCCCTTTCTCTTGTCCTGGCGTTGGACTTTCAACATGAAGAGAACCATCATGAAGTTGTATAATTTCTTTTGAAATGGCAAGCCCAAGACCTGACCCACTTGGCTGATCGCCCACCGTATAATAACGCTCCGTCACGCGCGAAAGATCCTTTTTAGGGATACCAATACCATCATCGTCTACAATGACGCGCACGAAACCTTTCTCATCAGGGTCTTCCATAAGTCGCACCCGGACATACCCGCCCTTAGTCGTAAATTTCAGTGCATTCCCAACCAGATTCAATACTACGCGCTCAATCTTCTGGGCATCGCAATTCACAAACCACAGCGTCTCACCTGGGTCAACGTCCAAATGAATCCCCTTTTGCTCAGCTTGTACTCGGAGCGAATCGGCACTACCTTGAACCAGACGGCCGAAGGGCATACGTGTTTTGACCAAGGTTAAGGTTTGCGTTTCAATTTTGCGCAAATCCAGAATATCATTCACGGTTGCAAGTAAACGGCGTGAATCTCCCAGCAACATTTCCAGATAACGCGACTGATCCTCAGTCAAGGGCCCCGTAATACCGCGTAACATATTATTGATTGCATAAATCATGGAAGTGAGTGGCGTGCGCAACTCATGCGATACATTCGAGATGAATTGTGAACGATTGCGGTCATGCTGCTCCAACTTGAGAATGGCCTCTTCCAAGGCATCCAGCGCACGTTTCCGCACCGAGATATCACGCACGAAAAAACATAACCGCCCCTCTTGTTCCGTATCCAAACGGTTCACGGCAATTTCAGAAGGGAATGAGCTACCATCACGACGACGGCATGTCCCCTCAATCAAGGTGTAACGATGCTCGATCAAGTTCTTGCGAATGGTGCTGATAACAGCATCGTCCGCCCCCGCAATTAAGCGCGGCACCCGCATCCCCAGCAAATCATCGGCCGAATACCGGAAAAAGGTTACGGCCCGTCGATTGAATTCACGTACAATACCACGCGCATCGGTAATAAGCACCGCATCATACACGCTTTGCAACAACCGTTGATAATCATTTGCATAGGCATGACGCTCGGCCATGGCCTGAACATTCTGCTGAAAGGAGGTAGTCCCTGCCCCTTGATCAGGAAGCACGATCTTAACCGTGTCACCATTTTGACGTATTTTCTGCTCTTCGTCATCCAGCTCTATGCGCATCGTGCGCGCAAACTGTTGTCTATCCGTGTTCTTCCTGCTCATAAAACGGCTACTCTCTTCTAATCGGGGTACCATCCGGACGAAAATGACGCAATTCCCGCAGGATGGCACCTGTGCGTTCTACTTCAAAAATCGAGCGCGAAAACCGATTGCTACCCGACTGGTGCACAACCACGACGGATCCATCATCTCGCGCACGAATGACAGGGCGATACATACGCAAAAGCGGCCCTAGTGCAAACGTTCCATACAGGGAGCGACCATCCGGGCTCTGAATGACCATAAAAGCTTCCTCGCGTCCCTCGCGTGTGGCATAGCGAAAACTGAACTCCACTTCTCGATCCCCATAGCCCGGAAGCATCTGCCGAAAGGACCGCAATTCGATGCCGGATACAACATCAAACGCAAATGTCGAAGAATAAAAACTGCGGCCATCATGCAACACGAGCGCATTGAGCCGATAGTTGCCTGGTCCTAGAAAGGAATACAGCGAAGTGACCTCTACAATTTCCCGAATCGTGCTTCCGGGCATAATCACCAGATCCCGCGATACGCGTTTGCGCTCGGGTATGCTGCGCCTGCCGAGGCTGCCTCCAGTCATCTCAAGCATTAGCTCGGCATTGCCATCGCGTCCCAACACAAGCGGAACCCTGCTTTGACTCTCTAGTCGAATCGTTGCCGTAATCGGTTCTCCCACCACATACGACCGGCGCGCCAACTGTAATCCCATCCGCACCTGTCCCACCGCACTCGTTGATAGCAATAACAAGCATAACAACGGACCAGCCACTATCTTACCAAACATCATCACCCCCTATGTAACCACAAAAACGTCCTCGATCGCCTGCAACCATATATGCATCACCACTTGCTGAGCCTCCTGAATACGCTCCGTTGCCTCGCCTGCAACCCGAATTTCCACGTCAGCCATACCGGCAAGCGAACCACCATCACGCCCCAACAGACCTATCACGTGCATCCCCTTTTTTTGGGCAGCCTCTAAAGCCAGTCGTAAATTCTCTGCTTGCCCACTTGTGCTGAATAAAACCAGAATATCATCCGCACGGCCGATGCCTTCGATTTGGCGAGAAAAGATAGCATCAAAACCAAAATCGTTGCCAATGCAGGTTAATAACGTACCATCCGCATTCAACGCAATACCAGGCAATGCCACACGATTACTACGGAAGCGACCAGTCAACTCTTCCGCCATATGCATGGCTTCCGCCGCACTCCCACCATTACCCGCCGTAAGAATGGCAGCTCCACGCTGTAATCCTTGCACTAGCAAGACTGCAGCCTGCTGAATGACATCTGCCTGTTGCGCTAATGCCAGAATCGTGTCTGCACTCATACGCAACTGCTTACAGATCGAGTCGACACCACTCGTTATACTCACCCTGCATCCCTTCACTAAAAAACGCGCCAAACAACCGACCGCTAAGCGGGCAAATGCATGGACCCAATAAAAAAAGCAAAAAACCATATTAGGGCCCCATATGCGTCGCTGTCAACCATCTCAACGGGACACCCCCCTTAAAAGCGGGATTGACAAGCAACATTTTGCCACGTAATTTGCATCCCTTACCTGCAAATCTGAACGTCGGGGGTATAGCTCAGTTGGTAGAGCGCTTGAATGGCATTCAAGAGGCCAGGGGTTCGAATCCCCTTACCTCCACCAATTTAGCCGCAAGGCGAAACGGGTCCTGCTAGGCTTGAAACACGAAGCAGGACCACCGCAACCTATAACACAGATCAACCCGATTAAGTGGCACACTCACTCCGCATGCTCCTTTCTCTCTCGTAGATGCAGAACCCAATGAAACCCCTGACTGCGGACAAACGAAAAGCATTTGCAGCAAACACCTGCGTCAATGAAACCAGACAACGGATCAACATACCACGACTCTACAGTAAAAAATCATCATGAAAGCCAGCACGCTGTACATAGATATGCATACGCACGCAGCCCGGAAGACGAGAGGCCTACTGGGTATGTATAATGCCCCCCCCGTTTCTCTCCCAAAGGATCTTCCGGACCACTGGCTCGTTTCCACGGGTATACACCCTTGGCTTGCCGACAAAGATACCTTTGCCATGAACTGCGAAAACCTGCAGGTAGTTGTATCCGAAGGAATCTGGCATGAACGTTATTCCCATCCTAAGAAAGTCATACAAGAATGGCTCAATACGCTTGCGCAGCTAGCCTCCAATCACCAAATCGATGCGATTGGAGAAATTGGCCTTGATCGCACACACGGTGGAAATGTATCCGACCAAGTTTCCTTGTTGGAATCGCAACTGGAGATCGCAGAGCAATACAGGTTACCCATCGTGATCCACTGCGTTCGTGCATACCCCGAATTACTCGCAGTGCGTAAACGCTTCCATCGGACCCCTTGGATAATTCATGCCTATCAGGGGAACCTACAGATCGCCGAACAACTGATACACCACAACTGTCATTTATCCTTTGGCGCTCGTCAGCTACGCACGCGCAAGACTCAGGCTGTTGCACGTGCGATAACAGCGCAGTCAATCTTTCTGGAAACAGACCAATCGGACGAAAGCCTGATAGATCTTTATCATGATACCGCTTTGTTGCTATCTATTGATGTAGCCACTCTTAAAAAAAACATCCAAACACATTTTGAACAAATCTTTCCCTCATGATGAATAAAGAGCAAGACCCCCTGTATCCTTGGTATACGCGAACGGAACTGTTACTCGGCAAGAGCAAGTGTGCGGATCTAACCCGAAAACATGTGCTAGTAGTGGGGCTTGGAGGAGTGGGAGCCTACGCGGCTGAGTTGCTCTGCCGCGCCGGTATAGGAAAACTTACGCTAATCGATGCAGATACGGTAGAATGCACAAATCTGAATCGGCAACTGCCCGCTTTGCATAGCACGATCGGACGAAACAAAACCGATGTACTACGGGATCGCCTCTTGGATATTAACCCAGCGATATCTGTAGACACACGCGTTCTCTTTCTGAGAGATGCACACACGCGTGAGATTCTGGACAACACCACGCACGACTATGTGGTAGATGCCATCGATTCTATTACACCGAAAGTACATTTGATGGCCGCATGCTTTAAACGAGGGATCCCAATCATCAGTTCAATGGGCGCGGGAGGAAAAATGGATCCCGCTCAAGTAGAAATTGCAGATATTTCCAAATCGCATCATTGTAAGCTCGCTCGCGTGATGCGCAAGCGACTCCACCGCCAAGGTATCTATACTGGGATCAAAGTCGTGTTTTCGCCGGAACATGTTCCGGAAGAAACCGTGCAAAATATCAAACATCCGGATTCCGATATGACACGCTCTGTTGTGGGGACAATCTCTTATATGCCTGCCATCTTCGGTTGCTTCTGCGCCTCAGTCGTGATTCGTGAATGTTTATACGAGCACCCATAAAAGATACGGGCGCAGATACAGCCGTACAGACCAGCTAAAAACCTCCACCACCCTTGCCCCACATTTTCGACTGAACAAACCGTAATCTACCGCCTTTCTAACCAACGCAACGAAAAGATCTCATCTTCGATATCGATGCCGAATGAGATGTCTTCCATCTTAAGAACCGTTTTGGAACCCTCCCGCAATTGATCGGATATTTCCATGCGCGTCGGTACATTGCGTGTATCAATTTGCTCGACTTCGGACATTGTCCAGGTTTTCAACAGCATACCGGACAATGCATATAGTTCCTGACGGACGGGAAGATACTTCTCTTTATCTACCCAGATCATGCGCTTCGGGTATGTAACCGTCTCATCCTTCGCGGTTGCCTTGACGCGCCAGACAGGTCGATCCTCCAGCGTTTCACTATCCAGAACTTCAGCTTCATACTGTTCTAGAAAGTTAACCCCATCCATCATGTCCTCGTACGAGACATCCGAACCCATCATTCCCTGACGTAGCATATGCCCCGATATGCGCTGCACACGCTCGGCACGCGGCATGTACAACCATAAATTATCCTTCTGTTTCAACATGCGCGTGCCACGATCTCGTGCCGGTGAAAGATATTCAACAGCCGCCTCGTCTAGCCCGCGACCGTAAACCACCATCCGGTACTCGCGTGTCCGCCGCCTATCAATCACTTGCATCGTCGTTGTGGATTTTCGTGTATCAAATTGTAAATTACGATCCATCTCTCGCAACAAATCCGCAGCCGCAGGTAGCGCTGCCTCTTCTGCTGTAACCCATCCTGCACACACCACAACAACCCAAAAACACACTAACCATCTCTTCATCATATCCTCCTACCAGTAACTTCATCAGTTCAAATGCAGATTAAGGCGAAAGTTAAAGGTTGACCTGCATTTCCCCTAATCTTCTTGTCCTGCGTAGCTTTACGCGAAGCATGGATCTACCTAATCTTTCGCCTTAATCTCTCCTGCACGAGCACATCCTCCGCGCAAAAGTTTCATTCCCGCATCATCTTGGCAACCCAAGTGCCCCTACTACTCTCTAACGCCTAGCCCTAATGTCTGTTCCGCATCGCAATCACGGGCGCTACTCGCCCTGCCCGGTAAGCGGGGATCCATACACCGATAATCGCCATTGCCACGCCCAGCAAGAAAGCATGTAACACAATGCGCACATTCCATTCTCCATACAAGGTCGTTTGAATCGGCATACCCGCCCCCATCCTATCCACCAGATCAGCAGACAACGTTACACCATACTTTTGTAAGTATGCGGCCCCAATAGACCCCAATCCGGTTCCGGCAACTCCACCTAGTACACCAATCACAAAAGCCTCGAAAACCGTCATCCCCATAACGCCCATACGGGTCATCCCCATCGCCCGCAGGACCCCGATTTCTCCGGTCCGCTCCATAACGGAGACCGTCATCGTATTGAAAATGGCCAAGGCGGTAACCAAGATCATCAATGCCGCAATCATCCGGCGCATTCCTTCCATGATCGACATGATCCCTGCAAAGGTTTCATCTTCATACCAGGGAATGACCGCCAATCCATCCAGCGCGACCAACTCCTGATCCCGTATTTTGTCATACAGTGCCGCGACATCCTGCCTGCGACGCGACCGCGCATACACCAGTAACTCCAAGGCGGCATCTTCCATATCCGCAACCCAGCGCATATCCTCCAGAGATACATACGCCTGCATTTCGAGCATGGCGTCTCCGCCCACAATTCCTGCCACCGTTGCACGCAGGGGCGACATCGCCCCATCTTGTGTTTGTCCCAGCAAAAGTACATCATCGCCAACGCCTGCCCCCACTTGCCGGGCAATCCTTCTGCCCAATACAACTTCCCCTTGATCGCGTGACAGCCAAGTGCCGTCATACAGCAGCTCTTCCATCTCCATGCGTTCCCGATACCAACGGTCCGGTGCCCCCATCAGCATCGCAACATCGTCACCGATTTCTTCGCCAATCGTGACGATCACACTCGAACGGATGCGCGGATCCACCGAAACCACGCCCGGAATCTCGCGCAGCTTTTCTGCCAATGCATCGGCACCTGGAATATTTTCATATAAGGGATGCAAGGATCTACGCGCATGAAATTCCTCCGTTACCAATAGAATGTGACCGGAGGCTGCAGTAAATCGTTCCATGATCCCCCCGAATACCCCTGTACTCCAACTATCCGCCAGCGTGATAACAAACGTTCCAACGACGACAATGCATGCCGTCAACAACGTTCGGCGCGTATTCCGCATCAAGTTCCGCAAACAGAGTTTGATCCATACCATCATACTTCAACTCCTGACCGCATCAGCGGGTGCTTTCCGGGCCGCAATCATGGCAGGATAGAACGACGAAACCGTCGCCACAAAGATCCCTACCGCAACCGCAAGGTAAATCGTGCGATACGAAAAATCAAAATACAGCATGGATGAGAAAGGAATATCCTGAAACATCTCACCACTCCCGATCTCTTCCACGAGTCCCGTCATATCAATGCCCTGGACCGAATACTTGAAGGTTAGCCAGCCTCCCAACAGCGCCCCTATTACCGACCCCATCAGTCCCATCACAAAGCCTTCCGCCATGAAAAGACAAGCTACGCCACGCCTGCTAAGCCCCATCGCCCGCAAGGTGCCAACTTCTCGAATACGCTCATAGGCTGCCATCAAAACCGTGTTGGCAATGCCGGCCGCAGCCATCACGAACAACGCGGCGACCAGAATGTTCAGAAATCGCTGGCGTAGGTCCTGTGCTTCCAAACCCGGCGCAGCCTCAATCTCCCATGTCGTGGTCTGGACAGATGCTCCAAGAACATCCTGCAATTGCCGCGCGGCGGCATCTGCATCCGCACGACGCTCCAGCAATAGCGAGATGTGCGAAATCTTTCCATCGCTGCGAACGAGATCCTCTCCCGCAGAAAGCGGCAGGAAAACGATGATACTGTCAATAGCAGGATTTCCCGTAGAAACAATGCCGGCGACAGGCATCTGCAGCGCGTTGATGGCTCCCGCTACGGTTCGGGTCTCCAGGACAATCATATACCCAGGCTCTAACGCCAGCGTCCGGGCAATCCCACGCGAAAGCAATACCCCCTCTTCAGCCGTTTCGGGAATGCTACCCTCTACCTGCCAATCACGACGCGGAAATACCTCTGCATCCGTGGCCGGATCAAAAGCAATGGCCCGCACACGCATCGCGTCAATCCCATACACAAGTCGCGGCGCAAAAAACAGCCGGCGCGTCCATGCCACCGTATGCGCATCCAACCACTGCTCTGCCGCAGTCGTGATGCTGTATAATCCATCCACAGGATGCACGAGACCAGACGAGGGATAGTCCGCCGGCAAAATGCCGACATGCCCCGTCATCCCATCAATCTCCCCGCGAATCACACTTTCGCGCAGCCCCGAGATCGCACCACGCCCTAAAATGATCACGAGCACACCAATGATCACCGAAACGAGCGAAAGGCTGCTTCGCCCGTAATGACGCCATAGATTCAAAAAAGGTA
>PXBF01000089.1 GCA_003567005.1 PVC group bacterium | reverse complement strand
GTGGCCCTTGGGTACGCTACGCGTAACTGTCACCCCCCCAACGCCAGACCAACCATTGCCAGAAAACCTTGCCATTGCACTCGAATCCCAAACCGAACGGTTTCGTCAAACCCCTTTCGAGGCACCTCTGCAAGATGGCATTGCCCTTTTCGAAGGACTGCCCCCCGGAGAGTTCCAATTTCTTCTAAGAGATGAATCCTTAGGCGATGCCCGAACAGAAATTACCATTGCAAGTGAGAAAGAAACCGAATTATCCATTCATCTGCCTGAGGTATCGGTATTACGGGGGCGCGTCGTAGATGACGAGGGAAAACCGCTCGAAGGTGCCTATGCGATGTATCATCAGACTCCGTCGCCTCAAAGCATGTTTGCCAGGCATTCTTCCTATTCCCGAACAGTATCTCGCCATGCACGTTCCGATGCGGACGGACGTTTCAGCCTCCGGGGGCTACCCGCTGGAACAGGCTCTTTCAACATACAAATGGAAGACAGGGTTTCGCACAGCGAGAACGTCACCCTACCGCTTGATTCCGACGAAGAGCTTGTCTACACCCTCAGCAAAGGAATCACCCTCACGGTGCGCATCCTCGATGAGGCAGGCGAACCCATTCCTAATGTCACACTCAACCTAACCCCTGATCGCTCGCACCAGCAGCACCATCATTATGGACGCTCTCCGCGGGGAGAAAGCGACACTGACGGCCTGATTCAACTACGTGCAATCGAACCGGGACGCTACCAGGTAGCTGTCGAAGCTCCAAATCATTACGGTGTAATCGATCCCGTCGAAATCTCGGATGAAACCGATCATCTCGACGATCTGGTCCTACAACGCGGCAAGGAAATTATCGGCTTGGTAAGCGATGCCGATGGCGCACCCATTGTCGGGGCGCGCGTGTCCGCCCGCCCCGCTACCAGATCTTTTGATCAGCATACTTTTATTTCACGCAATACGGAAACCGATTCCGACGGCAGCTTTCGCATCGGAGGTCTCCCGGATGACACATTCAACATCACGATCCGAGATAGTCAACACCATGAAGAGCTATCATCGTTGTCAGATGTTCCTGCCGGCTCAGATGATGTAATGGTGATTCTCGCTCCACAGCACACCATCCCCTTGCGAGTACAAACGACGGATGGGGAGCCCATCCCGGGCGCAACGGTCACCGTGATGCCCGCTGGCCATCACTTCATGATGTATGGTCGTGGCCAACCTGAAAACACAACCGATGCCGAAGGAAAAACGACCGTTACGTTAAGAGGTGGCAACCGCTACTCCCTGAACGTTCGCGTGCGCCCCTGGGTAGATGCATCCCAAACGGTCGACCTGTCGGAAGGCCGGGATGCACCAGAATCCATCGAGTTGGTTATGCAACGCGGCATAGCGGCGCGCGGTACTGTCAGGGACTCCGAGGGTGCGCCTCTCCCCACAGTATACGTGAAAGCCGCTGATCACGATCCCGTTCAAACCGACACACAAGGTACTTTCGAAATAGCTGGCGTGGGTCCCGGCGTTCTGCTGCTGCGTGTTTATAACGATCTGGAAACAGAACAACCGATCGCCAGCCAGCGCATATTCATTGAGGACACCTCGGCAGACAAGACGGACATCCTAATCACCAAACCTTTGCCGGGATCCATTCGCGGCACGCTACGCAATGAAGAAGGCGATCCGAAACCGGACATGATGGTCATGCTGAACAATGTCGCCGATGGATATGCCGGACATGTACCCCCCTACCAAACGACAACGGACAGCGAGGGAACTTTCGCGTTTGAAAAAGTCATGCCCGGTAGCTATATGATTGTAGCCATGAAAGCCGATGCATACGGCGGCATGGTTTCGGGAACGATGCCAACGATGCGCATGATCGAACTGCGAGCTGGACAGGAGCTCGTTGCCGATCTACCGGAAACGATCTTGCGTGGAGAAACCATTTCGGGGCGCATCATCCGCGAGGACAAGCCATTGGCAGAGGTCCGCGTTATGTTTATGCCCTTGGACGAAGATGGTAAAATCAACATGATGACCAGTATGGCTCTCATGAACCGGGAACCGACAATCACAGATGCAGACGGAATATACTCGGCCAAAAACTTGCAACCAGGTGACTATTTAGCCATCGTGGCCAAAGGTGACAGCGAGCATCCTTTCGCATCCCCCGGTTCACAGCATACCGTGCCTGTCTCGATCAAAGAAGGACAGTCGGAACTGGATATCCACATCGGAGGTATCACCCTGCGCGGCAAGGTTATCGGACAAAATGGTGCACCCTCCGCCGGTGCAGACGTGATGGTTGCACCAACCTTTCTCGACATTATGACCCAGGGTATGATGAGCAAAACGGCAGAGACAGATGCCGATGGATACTTTGAAATCGAAGATCTTTCGGCAGGAACGCTCCGCATTACCATCATGGACGAAACGAACGCAGAAGCCATAACCACAACCATGGAACTCGATACTGACACAACCTTGGAGCAGGCCATTCAATTGGCGACTGGCATACGCATCGAAGGAAGCGTGCACCGAAAACCGCAAGGCCCCATCGGGCACACATTTGTCATGGCCTTTACAGAAGACGGAAGTCCACTGGGAGCCGCCAATGTTGATTCCGATGGACAGTTCGAAATCGAAAACATACTGCCGCCGGGACGCTATTATGTTGCATGCCTGCATCAGGAACTCATTGCCCCAGGACAATTCGTGGACGAGAACAGCGAAGGCCCTTTGGTCTTTGTGCTCAGAC
>PXBF01000166.1 GCA_003567005.1 PVC group bacterium | reverse complement strand
TCCAATAAGCCGGGGTCGACGCGCGGCATGTTCGTGCGCTGCGCGTCCAGCCATTCCTTTGTGAAGCATTTTTCCTGTAGGATATTCATGTTTGGTTATAAAAAATCAACCAACTCCAATTATTGAGATAAATTGGAGTTAGTTGATTATGGTCTCTTTTGTGATGTGGGTTATGTCTGTTTTGCGACGCGATGCGTATGATATAAGTGTTGATATATCAATGCGTTGTGATGATATGATTGAATTGGCTCCCGCAGTAAACTCCGGTATATTTATGATCTCATACGGGTTTGCATCCGCCAAAACATCTACCAGAATCTTTTCGATGGTTGCTGTCCCATCCTGATAGGGTGCTTTGGTGGTCAGGGGTAAGACGATGGCAGTATTTTCTTCGATGGAAAAGGATTGCCTGATTGCAGCTTTGCCTGGGTTGGCATAGGTGTGATAGCCGTGGTCGCGTAGCCAGTCGGACACGCTGTCGATGGCATCGCGCTCGACATACACGAATTGAACATGTTTGGCGAGCTGATGGCGCAGCATATCGTTAAGCTGTCGGGTGGACCAGCAGGCGAAGCCGAGCAGGGGAAAGGCCTGCTTCAGTTCGCCGATGAGTTTCTCAACGGGTGCGGTATCGAGCTGATAGGGTGTGGCAATGGAGGAATACCATCCGCGCCCGGCATCGAAGATTTTGCCCGCCTTTTGCTGGCGACTGAGATAGGTTTTTATGGTTTCGGGCGAATAGCTCATCTTTTGTTCAGCGAGCCAGTTGCGGACGGTATCAATGGAAAAGTACGGGGCTTTGTGAGAAAGGTTCTTAATTACTTTGTTAACAGAACCTTTTTTCCTGCTATTTATTGCAAGCAAATTATTACGGCTGGATGCGGGGGCTTTATCGAACCGAGTGCTCTTGTCGTTGGCGTTTTGCAGGATTTCGACAATTTTCAAGGATACCCCCTGTTTCTCTGTAGTAAGTATATTGTAGTGCCAGTAAGTAATATTCTGATCTGGTTCCGCTCGTGGCGTAAGCGTAAATCCGCCCGTGAAGACAGTAGCGGTTCTGTAGAAGTTTCGCAAAGTCAATTCGCAGCGGATATCAGGTTGTGTTGGCGTGGAGGTTATGGGGTCTTGCTGGAGCGTGGCGTTCCCAGGAGTTGGCGTTCGGCGAGGGCGCTGGCGAGGACGGGGACGGTGAACCAGGTGATGATGGCGAGGGTCATGCCGCCGACGACGGGTAGGGTCATGGGGATGAATATATCTGTGCCGCATACCCAAGATAAGCGTCCCGACTCGATTAACGGTCGGGACGCCTGTAGTCCTCTGGGATTAATCCTCGGTATCTTTAACGCGGGCAGGTACAACGCCTTGTTCGGCCAGTGTTTTAAGGGCGGCTTCGGGGTCTGCACTTACAGCGCGTGAGCAACTGCCACAGCAAACGTAAATCCGCTGGCCTTCATGATCGACATGGCGGCTGCTCGGTGTAACAGTCATGCGCTGCATGATCGGACACTTCGCTTGGGCAGGCCCTTGACCTTTTTGCGCCAGTTTTTGCGCCGCACCCTCAAAATCGGCTGCTACCTTGGCTTTACAGGGAGGACAACAGACAAAAATACGTTGGTTGCCTTTATCCACATAATGTTCTTTGTTAATCGCTCCGCCCATGATGGGACAGGTTGTCTGCGGTTGGAGTTTGGCGTCTTCCGCCTCCTTGGCTTCCTTGTCTGCGTCGCCACCATGACTGCCAGCGTACAGGACGCCAGCAATGATCAAACATGCCGAAATGGGTATCCATTTCATCTTTTTCATATTTTGTCTCCTTATTGTATGCTTCGTGTATGTCAGGCGCATAGCTTAACTCTATGAATAGACTCTCTTTGACGCTACGTCTAAAGCCGTTACACCATGATTTGGAATTAGCTACATGCTTTGGTTCCGCAAGCGCGCTCGGCCGGTTTCTCGCTGTCGCAAGAAGATTTTCCCGATTCACACCCGGATTCGGCTTTTGCTTCGCCGCAGCAGCCAGCTTTTTCTGTGGCGCATCCGGCTTCAGCCTTGGCTTCGCTGCCGCACGCTGCTTTTGTTGCGCTACAGGCACTTTTGCGTCCATTCGCGGCAGCAATTAATGGTACGCTGGCGGCAGCGATAATTGCCACTCCGCATAGCGCAATTATCAGTTTGTTGCGTGAGCTCATGTCTTTCTCCTTTATGTTATGCCCATGCGGGCTTTGTTCGTCGGCGAGATCTTCTCGCCGAAATCAGTCGCATCCTTTTTCGCAGCCACCGCAGAGGCAGCGGCTGAGAAGTTTATCGAATGTATTGCGTTGTTGCCGGTCGAGAATTGCGCGAACGGCTTGAATGTGTTGTAGGGTGGCGCGTTCGCCATCTTCATAGGCTTCGCACATTTTATTCAGCATTTTTTCTTTGGTTTCGGCGTCCGTTTCATCTGTGCGGACGATCTGCTGTCTGGCAGTACAATTGCGGTGGCAAGTCTCTTGCAGTGTCCGGCGCAACTTGGCATTTAGGACCTCTAGTTGCTGGGCTTGGGGAGGATCTAGATTCAGCAAATGAATCATTTCGGATGTGTTGTGGAGGTGGTCCAGCGTAAACGTCTCGCTGTGCCGCGGTGCTCTGGTTACGCCCACGGCGAAGGCGAGTGCGGCGAAAATGATAACGCCCTGTACGAGAATGATGATTTGTTCGCGCTTCATGTGATTATCTCCCTGTATGTGTTACAAGATAGCTTCCGGCAAGGGTTTGCGGTTGCAAGACCGAAATCTGGACTTCGG
>PXBF01000008.1 GCA_003567005.1 PVC group bacterium | reverse complement strand
CCTGAACACTCGCACCACAGAAAACGCTAAACAGCAAAACACCGCTTCACACGGAAACTAATTTCAAATATTTTTGGCTAGGATTTCAACGGCTAGGATACTATTCACAACAACTTATGGGTATAAACGCATTGCTTGATCGCATTCTCTTGTGAGAGGCTGCGGCTCGCAGACCGATTCGGACAGCGAGCCGCTGTCCCTCCCGCAGTTACCGATACGTTTTAGCGCATGGTATGGGATGGTTCTACTGGTAAAACGACCAGTTGGGAGCTGGGCGAAATGCGCTGGCAACTCGTGCTGTAGGTGCGTTTGTAAAAGTGTAGCTTGCTTGTGGCCAAAACAGCCCACAGGGCATATCGTTATAGTTAAGCTGCGGCCCCGCGCGCGCTCGGATGACGCGGAGGCGTAACGTAGGGCAATGCACTGGGAGTTGGGTGGACGAGAGCGGCGACGAGAGTTGCAATACGAGTATAGGTAAATTGAAATTACTGGTAAGCAATTTAGATAATGATCGATGACACCTTCTAACACAGGAACAATGCAGATGTACCACATCATGATCTGGTTGAGAGGTTTATTAGGCGTTTGTGTATTGCTTGGGTTGGCAACGGCCTTGAGCGCTAACCGCAAAGCCATCAATTGGCGGCTGGTCACTGGCGGTATGGCCCTGCAGTTCTTTCTTGGGCTGGCTATCATCCGTATACCATTCATCCGGCGGATATTTGAATATGTGTCCGCCTTCTTTGTGGCGACATTGGATTTTACGAATGCAGGCGCAACTTTTCTTTTTGGTAATCTCGTGACGGATATGAATACCTTTGGTTTCATCTTTACGTTTCAAGTTTTGCCTACCATTGTTTTTTTCAGTGCACTTACCTCTCTGCTGTATTACCTCGGCATCCTGCAACGTATTGTCTATGCATTTGCCTGGATGATGAGCAAGGCGATGATGCTGTCGGGCGCCGAAAGTGTAGCGGCGGCGGCCAATGTGTTTGTGGGCCAAACCGAAGCACCATTGGTTATCAAACCCTACATTCCGCATATGTCACGCTCGGAGATCATGTCGCTCATGACGGGCGGCATGGCAACCATTGCGGGTGCTGTTCTGGTGGCGTACATTGGCATGCTTGGCGGGGACGATCCCGTACTGCGAACGCAATTTGCCACACACCTGCTGGTAGCATCGATCATGAGTGCACCGGCCGCCTTGGTCATAGCCAAGATCATGATCCCGGAGACCGATGCCGTGAAACGCGACATTATGATTCCGCGGGAAGACATCGGGAGCAACATACTCGATGCCCTATCCAGCGGCACAACCCAAGGCTTGCACCTCGCACTTAATGTTGGTGCCATGTTGCTCGTATTTATCGCCATGGTTGCCATGGCGAATGCCTTCCTGGCATTTGCTGGCAGTCTGGGCATCGGCTCATATGCTGGACTCAACCAAAGCATGACGCAATGGACTGACGGACGTTTTGATGCTTTGTCGATGCAGTCGATCCTCGCTTTTCTATTTGCCCCTGTCGCCTGGTTAATCGGCGTCCCCGCCAACGACATGCTCGTTTTTGGTTCCCTTTTGGGCGAAAAAGTGGTTATCAACGAATTTATTGCTTTTAATTCCTTGATGGAGGCCAGAGATGCTGGTTTATTTTTCCATTCACGCTCCATTATGATTGCGACATTTGCCCTCTGCGGGTTTGCCAACTTTGCTTCCATTGGTATTCAAATTGGCGGCATTGGCGTGCTGGCACCCAATCGAAGGGAACTGCTCTGCGCACTAGGGCTCAAGGCCTTGATTGGCGGAACGCTTGCCACACTCTTGACAGCGGCACTTGCTGGCATCCTGCTGACTCCCTGACGGTTTATTTGGTCACATACGGGCTAGTCCCCGGCTTAGATTGTCTGTCCCCTTTCCGGATTTTCCGGATTCGCGGGCGCCTTGCGATCGCATGCGTTCAGGAAGTTATATTGTCTGTCCCTTTTTGGGTGTTGGGTGTTTGGTGGGGTGGGGGTTTAAATCGGTTTTTTTGGGGCGTATTTAAATCTAGACAAATTTTGGGGAGTCACTTATGTATGTTTGATGATTCATTTACCGCGACAAGTTGAATATGCACTTATGGTTTTGGCGGAGATGCAAGACGCGCCTGCGGATGTTTTGTTTGCGGCGCGGGCACTTGCGACAGATCTGGGGATTCCGTTCGACGTAACAGCAAAAGCCATGCAAGGGATGAATCGGGCAGGCATTTTAAGCTCCACACAGGGCAAGCAAGGCGGCTATCGCGTCAATCGAGACCTGCAAAAGGTTTCTCTGGAGGAATTAATCGAGGCCGTGGGGCCGTCTCCGGCACTCACAGCCTGCCTGCATCATGGGGGGAAATGCCAGTACGAGGCACACTGCAGTATCCGCGTATCGGTTGCCCGTCTGGATCAACGCGTGCGGGCTCTTTTCAAGGATGTGAGCGTACAGGAGTTAATTCAACCCTAAAGCCGTATTGCTAAATTATTGATATTGCGGCGCGGAACTGGTTGAATCTCTCCCCATGGAGCAGGATAAAACGCAAAACACAACCGAAGACGAAGGTACTACACTGTATTACCTGCAAACCCCCGATGGGGATGAATATGGTCCGGCAGAGATAGGCACCATACAGGACTGGTGTGGCGATGGACGTGTCGGCCCTGACCAGCTCATTTCCGCGGACAGGGAAACGTGGATTCCCGTTACCGAAATGCCAGCACTGGAATTCGACTGGTTGCTAGTGCTCGAAGATGGAACAGAGGCAGGGCCATTTCATCTCGCCCT
>PXBF01000012.1 GCA_003567005.1 PVC group bacterium | reverse complement strand
TGTCGAGGATGTCTGGTTGGCCTCGTAAAAAATCCGGGCAAAACAATACATGCTGATACAGAATTAGCACTCGCTGCCTAAAGAAAGGCAACGCGTTCCGCCACTGACACCTGCTAGGTGGACCGGAGCGACGACAGCAGGATAGTTCGTAGCATGCGTCTCAGGTGTTGCGGGCGAACTGATGCTGGGACTGGCGTGGGTAATAGCGTGTCTGTTCGCAGTTACCCAGGCGATGACACAATAACAGAATACACACGTAGATATTTAGGTGACTCCACTGCGGACGCGGGTTCGACTCCCGCCGCCTCCACCATGCTTGGCTCGCAGCGTAGCGAAGAGCGAAGCATGCCCTGCGAAGCTATTGCGAAGCGGGGCTCTCACGTTTTGAGGTATACCAGCGAGCTACGCATGGCAAGTCAGCCTTCGGTTACATCGTAGCGGCTGCCACGCCAGAGAGCGCGTAAGCGGTGCAGACGGGATAATGGGTTGTACGCGCTGCGAGGATGGGGATTTGCGCGCTATTTGCATTGCATTTTGGGCGGTTACGATTAGGTTTTTCGGATGAATGTGCAAAACATGGTGCGATATATATTTGTTGGTTTGATCATGGCCGTTATGTCCGGATGTGGTTCTCGGGAAGATAATCATGTGGTTTCCTCGAGAGATGCATATCCGCAACGGATTATCTGTGCGACACCTGGACTTACCGAAGTGGTCTTTGCCTTGGGGGCGGGGGATCGCGTTGTGGGCATCAGCGATTATACCGTTTGGCCACCCGAAGCCCTTACGATTCCGCGCATTGGCGGGTGGATGAATCCAGATCGAGAACGTTTGTTATTGTTACAACCAGATGTGATTTTGACGCAGGGATTACATGAACCATTGCGCAAGTTTGCAGATCGGCACAATATTCGGTTGGTACAAATTCCTACTGATACGTTAGAAGACGTTTTGCAGCAATTCGTGGTTATCGGGGCATTGTTAGGGGCTGAAGAGAAGGGGCGTGCCATTGCCAGAGAGCTTGCGGATCAATTGGATGGTATCCGGGATACGGTTGCTGATTTGCCGCCTCAGCGCACGGTCATGTTATTTGAGCGTCCAGAGGGGGTTATGCGGAATCTTACGACGATTGGACCGCGTACCTTTTTGAGTTCGCTTCTGGAAATGGCAGGTGGTGAAAATGTGTTTCAAGATGTAATGGGTGATTACCCCCAAATCTCCCGGGAATCCTTGCTGATGCGAGCACCGGAGGTCATCATGGAAATTCATAGTGAAGATCTTGATGCTACGCGTCGTGCGTCCATCCTTCGCGATTGGCAAGTGATGCCTTCCCTGCCGGCCGTCCGGGATGGACGTATTGTCTTTTTAACAGGGGATTATGCCATGATTCCCGGCCCGCGTATCCTAGATACGGTTGAGAAAATGGCAGGTTTACTGCATCCGGAGTCTTTTTAATGCGCAAGGAAATCTTACAACTTGCGGGCGTTCACTTTTCTTATGATCAGAGAGATGCATGGAAGCTCGAGATCCGGGATTTAGTATTTGGCCTTGAAAATATGGTCTGTTTGGTGGGGCCGAATGGATCGGGTAAGAGTACCTTGTTACGTATTCTTGCAGGTATCTTGCATCCGCAAGATGGAGACGTCTGGTTGGGGGGAGAGGCTATCGAGCATTTGCCACGTGCCACAATTGCTAGGCGGATTGGGTACTTACCACAGGAGAGTCCAGCGCTGTTTGACTTGACGATTCGTGAAGTTGTAATGCTTGGGCGTTATGTGCATGGGTTGGGCTGGAGCGGTGGTGTTGTCCAAGAGGATAGGGCCGCTGTTATGTGTGCCTTGGAATCCGTGCATCTCGCCGGACTAGCGCATCGCCGTCTTTCGCAGGTTTCGGGTGGCGAGCGTCGGCGTGCGTTATTAGCCTCTGTCTTGGCGCAATCGCCCGAGATTCTTTTGCTGGATGAGCCAACGAGTGCGTTGGATATTCACCATGCAGTGGAGCTGATGCGGCTATTGGCTGGATTTCGGCCTCCTGCCCCAGCCGTTGTGGTTGTTACGCACGACATCAATTTGGCCAGTTTATTTGCGGATCGACTCTTACTTTTGCATCGCGGTAGGGTTTTTGTCGATGGAGATGCCCATGCCGTTGTTCAAGAGAGGAATCTGCGCAGCGTGTACGGAACGGGTTTTGTTGTGGAACCTCATTCGCAGTCACAAATGCCTATGGTGGTCCCTGTTCGAGAGGATCAGGGTTCTTGCGGAACCGATGGGCGGGAAGGGGGCAGGTTTGTTTCTTGATCGATCTAATGGCATACGTGCTCTCGTCCCTTACCTGTTGCTTACTTTGTGCAGTTTGGTTGTCTTGCCGTGGATTGGTGGTGAGACTATCGACCCTGCCAGTGTCTGGGCATGGTTCCGTGATAGTAGCACGATACATGGGATCATCTTTTTTGAGCAGCGTTTGCCAAGGGTGATCGCGGGCCTGCTGGTGGGGGGCGGTTTGGCTATTGCTGGTAGCTGTTTGCAGATCTTGTTCCGAAATCCGTTGGCAGAGCCTTGGACGTTAGGGATTAGCGGTGGTGCTTCGGTAGGCGCTTTTCTTGCCTATGCGCTTCCAGGCGTGTTCAGATTGCCGTTTGGTTTAGATAGCACCGTATTACTTGCCATGGTTGGTGCTGGTGTCGTGTTGGGAGGCTTGTTGTGGTGTTCTCAGCGCAGTGGAGCAGTGCCGGTGCAAACGTTATTGCTAGGGGGCGTGACGATTAGCGTGTTAACAAGCGGCATTATTATGCTGTCTGTATATTTTATTTCCCCCTATCGTTTTTTTTCCTTTCATCGTTGGATGATGGGGGGGCTAGATATAGGTGGATATCAGAGTTTGGTTCCCTTTTTGTTAACAGGCGGACCGGGTATACTCTTACTTGTATCCCTGGCTCGTGCATTTAATCATTTGACGTTGGGCGAAGAGTTGGCACAGGGGCATGGTGTGGATGTACGCCGTGTACATAGAAAAGCGCTACTGGGGGCTGGGCTGGTAACGGCGGGGTGTGTATCTATCGCGGGGCCGATCGGTTTTGTCGGCTTGATTGTACCGCATGCCGTGCGACGGTTAAGCGGTTACGATAGTCGTGTTGTACTGCCTGCGGCGGGTATGCTGGGAGGTGTCGTGCTGGCTGTGGCAGATGCCGCGGCGCGCACGGTACTGGCTCCGACGGAGATTCCCGTAGGCGTTATCATGGCCGTTGTGGGAGGGCCGGTGTTCCTGTACTTGTTGCTACGCCGCACACCGCAGTGATTATACTTCGAATAATGGGGTCGAGAAGTAACGCTCACCTGCGTCAGGTAGAACCACGACAATGTTTTTACCAGCAAACTCCGGTTCATCAGCAATTCGCAGTGCCACTGTAGCAGCGGCCCCGCAGGAGATACCCGAAAGCATACCTTCCTGTTTGGCTAGTTGCCGTGCGGTTTCAAAGGCGTCTTCATTCGTTACGGTTTCGACGCGGTCTACCATATCCAGATCCAAGGTTTTGGGAATGAACCCAGCTCCAATGCCCTGTATCTTGTGTGGTCCAGGCTTTATTTCTTCGCCAGCCCGTGTCTGTGTAATCACAGGGCTGTCTGCCGGTTCGACAGCAACAGATAGAAGTTGTTGCGCTTTATCGATTTTAAAGTAACGCGATATACCAGTAATGGTACCACCAGTACCGACACCACTGACGAGGACATCTATTTTACCATCGAGAGCGTGATCGATTTCCGGACCTGTTGTGGTACGGTGAATCTCCGGATTCGCCGGGTTTTCAAATTGTTGCGGCATGAAATATTTGTCCGGACTTTCTGCGACTAACTCTTGCGCGGTACGAATGGCGCCGGGCATACCTTTTGCAGCTTCGGTGAGAACCAAATTGGCCCCAAACGCTTTTAATACCTTGCGCCGCTCAATGCTCATGCTCTCTGGCATTGCAAGCGTGACCTTGTATCCGCGCGAGGCACCCACGAAGGCCAAGGCGATCCCTGTATTGCCGCTTGTGGGTTCAATAATTTCCATGCCTGGTTTTAGTTTTCCTTCTTTTTCGGCCTGCCAGATCATATTCGCACCGATACGGCATTTCACGGAGTAGGCAGGGTTGCGCCCTTCTATTTTGGCATATACATTCGCTTTTCCATGCACCAATCTGTTCAGTTTTACCAGTGGCGTATTGCCAATGGATAAAGAATTGTCTTGTGCTGCTTTCATGATATCCCCCTGTTGCGTTTATTCCCTACTAATATGACTAACTTTGTAGGATATACGATTTGCGGGCATCGTCAATTGCTAAAGACAGAAAAGATTGTGCTATATGTAAAAGATAGAGGTGGTGTATAGTTGAATTGAGTGTGCCTGCGGGATGGGTGCTCTGGAATAGGAGGGGGGGTGGTGCGGCGGTGAAACGTAGAACAAACGTTCTATCGCAGTCTTAAACGTACGCCTACATGGATCCTTTGTTGCTTAAGCTTAGACCCATTTGTCGTGATCGAGTTGTTCGATGAGGAGAGTGGTTTACGCATAAAGGTCTATGTATGCATGTATGAGTGGTATCAAGTGTAGGTTTGCGGGGGTTCGGAAACCGTTGCGGTCGCGGGTTAGAAGCGGCGTTTGAGCATTGCGGAGAATTCCATGTTTCCGAAACGAAAATCGGAGAAGTTCGACCAGCGGTCGAAGCTATATATTCCCATTACGTCCAGGGTAAAGTGCTGAAAACGGAATTGATATCCCAGCATGGTTTGCCAATACGTTTTTGACCAGTCGCTCTCGACCTCATCTTTGATATAGCTTGATAGTATCCCTGTGCCAGCGAGCCATCCTTGATCTTGCAGGATAAGGTTTAATTGGGGGGTTATGATATAGTCGACTTCCGGTTCATCAGGTTCCGAGGTGCTTCTTAGTGATGGGGTATATCCGAGTATGAGTTGCCAAAAGCCGATTCCTTCATGGAATTCCATTCCGGCTTGATACGTCAAGTCCCCGCTACCAAAAGGATAATCTTCAAACCGGGTATGTGTTGTGTGATATCGGGCACCGATGCTATAAAATGTCGTTGCGGCTGCATGCAGGTTTGTATTGAGAAAAGAGCCTAGACTGCAAGCAATCCCTGCGCCTAGAAGAGCAAGTTGCAACTTACTCATTATCGTCCTCTTCTTCGTTCATGGCCTCATAGTCGGCGGCATCTAGTAGATCGTTAAATTGATCCATGTCGAACGCAGCAATTTTGAAGAGCCAACCTTCACCATATGGGTCTTCGTTTACGGTTTCCGGATTGGCTTCGAGCGCTTCGTTTATTTCACTTACGTTACCGGATAAAGGAGCATAAATATCCGTTGCTGCTTTAACCGATTCAATGACAGCGCATTCCTGATCTTGCTCTAATTCCTGATCTGGGTCAGGCAAGTCAACAAAGGTTATATCTCCAAGTGCTTCTTGCGCATAATCGGTAATGCCGACAACCGCAACGCCATCCTCGAGTTTGATCCATTCGTGTGTTTCGGTGTATCTTCTGTCACTTGGTGTCATGTTTATGTTCCTCTTGCTGCATCACCATTTCTGCTTCATCTTCGGATGGCACTCTTTCATCACAGCCGTGCGTTAACGTCAATCTAAAAAATGCATGTACGCATCTTTTTTTGTCTTTTGTGTACAGCCTTGGCTAGCATATCCAAGGTGCTCTCCGTTTCGTTCCATCCGAGGCATGCATCCGTGATGCTTTGTCCGTATGTGAGCGGTTGGCCTGTTTCGAGGTTCTGGCGCCCAGCGACCAGATGGCTTTCCAGCATCAGCCCAAAAATATAATGATCTCCTGATTCGATTTGCGCGGCTGCGCGCTGTGCTACGATGGGCTGTTGTTTGTATTGTTTGCGGCTATTTCCGTGGCTGCAATCAATCATGAGACGATCAGGTAGGTCTTGAGATTGGAGTTTTTCCACGGCTTGCTGAATAAAGGCCGGATCATCGTTCGGGCCCTCGGTGCTGCCGCGCAGAATCAGATGACATGCGGGATTTCCATTGGTCGCGACAATGGCGGCCAGACCTTGTTTCGTCACAGACAAAAAGTGATGTGGATATTTAGCTGCCTCAATGGCGTCTACCGCTACTTGTATATTTCCAGTGGTTGCATTTTTGAATCCGATGGGGCACGACAATCCAGAAGCAAGTTCGCGATGAACTTGGCTTTCGGTTGTGCGCGCTCCGATGGCACCCCAGCTGACCAAGTCCGCAATAAATTGGGGCATGATGGTGTCGAGAAACTCGCAACCGCATGGTAGTCCCGCATCTGAGATGTCCAGTAATAATTTGCGGGCAATCCGCAACCCTTTGTTGATATTAAATGTACCATCTAGCATGGGGTCATTGATGAGGCCTTTCCATCCGATGCTTGTCCGTGGTTTTTCGAAATAAACACGCATAATGATGATCAGGTCGTCGGACAAGCGATCAGCGGTCTGTTTGAGTAACTGTGCGTATTCCCGTGCTGCTTTGGGGTCATGAATCGAGCAGGGGCCTACGATGACAACGAGTCGATGGTCTTTTCCGGTCAGGCAATTTTCAATTTGCGTTCGCGTGAAGGCTATTTCTTTGGCTGCGGCGTCCGTGATAGGGAGTTCTTCCATCAGAATGGCCGGTGGAATCAATGGTTTCAAGGCCGCGATGCGTATATCATCTGTTATTTGTATCATATTTCATTCCAGCTTATATGACGTATTATCTGTTGCGTCAGGCTGCTCATTTGATTTGCGTATTCTGAAATGTAATTCAGGTGGCGGATAAAGACAAGTCCACGGCGGTTGTGGGCAGTCTTTATTCGTGGCGGAGTGCTTCGATGGGGTCCAGTTTTGCCGCTCGCATAGCGGGGTAGATGCCGAAGATGATACCGACGGCCATGCTGACGCCCAACGCCAGTATGACGCTGATGGGGGTGACATATGTGGGCATGTCGACCGTCATGCTGATGATCCAGGGAATGAGCATGCCAATGACGACCCCAATGATTCCCCCTGTCGTGGACAGTACAATGGTTTCGATGAGGAATTGGGTGACGATCTGGCGTTGTTTGGCGCCGATGGCTCGGCGTACCCCGATTTCGCGGGTACGCTCCGTGACAGAGGCGAGCATGATATTCATGATGCCGATGCCACCAACCAGCAAGCTGATGCCGGCAATGGCACCGAGGACGATGTTAAAGTTGCGTCGGGTGGTTTCGGCTTGACGCAAGAGTGCCAGCGGCACGTTGACGCGGTACGCCGATTCACGCGGGTGAAAGCGTGCGAGCATTGCTTCGATAGCAGCGGCGTTGGGTTCGACGGCATCAAGGGATGCTATTTCCACGATGATTTGGTTGAGTTCAACATGCTCGCGTGATGTGCTGCCGCCGCTGCGAATCTCTTGTGAATCCCCGAAGCGTTCTTGGGCTGTCGAGATGGGTATATAGATATCGGTGTTACGGTCTGGGGTTTGCATGCCACCGGCAGCAGCACTTTCGCTTTGTACGATTCCGACAATCGTGAAGGTTGTGCCACCAAAGCGAATTTGTGATCCGAGTCCAGCGCGTGCAGCCGCAAAGAAGCGTCTGGCAGCATGTTCGGTGATTACCGCGACATTGGACTTGCGTTCCATGTCGAGTTCCGAGAGTTTGCGTCCATCGATCATGGGGCGATCGACGAGTTCAAACCAATCGGGGGTTGTGCCAACCATGCGCAGTTGCATGGCTTGGGGTCCAATACGCCCTTCGCGTTGTATTAGTTTTACTGGTACGGCTTTCTCGATGTCGGGGAATCCCCTTTGCAGTCGATCCAGATCAGCATAGTGTAGGCCGTATAGCAGGAGCCGAACGCGATCCCCCCGCTGATCGTCCTCGTCACTGTCCGGGCGGACTCCATCGATAATGATGTTGTGGCTGCCCAAACGCCGGATTTGATCCAGTGCCTCCCGACTGGCGCCTTCTCCGACAGCGAGCATGGCAATGACGCTACTGACACCGAACACGACCCCCAGCATCGTGAGGAGCGAACGTAATTTGTGAAGTAGAAGCGTTTTAATGCCTAGGCGTATATTACGCAAAAAGCGGTTGTTTCTCATGGTTTGGCTCCGATATTTTCGATGCACCCATCTCGCATGACTAAATGGTTCCGCGCGGCTTCTGCCACCTCGGGTTCATGCGTTACCATGATGACGGTTTTACCGCTTTGGTTCAGATTGCTGATCATTTCCATGATTTCGACGCCGGTTGCTGAATCCAGGTTTCCTGTTGGTTCATCGGCAAGCAAAAGGACGGGGTCGTTTGCCAATGCGCGTGCAATGGCGACGCGTTGTTGCTGTCCACCGGATAATTGGTATGGGCGGTGCTGCAATCTGCCTGCCAGGCCAACTTCGTCTGCCAGTTCGGTGGCGCGTTTACGTGCCCGTTCGGGATGCCAGCCCAGATAAAAGAGCGGCAACTCGATATTTTCGGCGACAGTCAACTGGGGGATCAGGTTGAAACTTTGAAAGATAAAGCCGAGATATTTCAGGCGGATTTCGCTGAGCGCATCATCGGTCAGGGCGGCGGTATCGCGACCATCGATGTGATAGGTGCCGGCGTCAGGCCGGTCGAGACAACCAAGAACATTCAGCAAGGTGCTCTTTCCGCAACCGCTGGGTCCCATGATGGCCCAGAAACTGCCTGCCTCAAAGGTAGTGGTAAATCCATTGAGTGCGCGAATGATTTCTTCGCCCATATGGTAGGTCTTGTGGATATTTTCCAGTTGTGCAGCGGGTGTGCTCATGCTGGTGGACCTTCGGTGCGGCGGCGTGGTCGCGGCGTTTCATCCTGTGGGACGGGTGGTTGTTGCGGTTGTTCGCCGTCGGGGATGGTTTCCATCTCCTCGCTTCCATCTTCGGAACGGGTTCGTCGCGTTTCCTGCTGCGGGCCGACGGGTGGAGCCAGCATAACGGGTTCGCCTTCATCGAGTCCTGAAATGATATGTACCATGCGGCCATCGTCATCCCCGACTTCTACCCTGCGCGGTTCGGGCCCATTGGCGGTATGGATAAATACGGTTGGGTGTCCGCGATAGCGCACGACTGTATGCACCGGTACATGAACGGCATCCTCAAGGTCATCAATGTTAATAATGGTTTGGCAGCTCATTCCTGCGCGCAGGACATCCGTGCCGCCATCAATTAATATTTCGGTGTCATATAATTTCAGGTCCGGGTTCATAAACGTGCTGGCGGGGTCGGGCAGGGGAGCGATCGTGCTCACTTCACCCGTAAAGGTGCGTCCGGGCAGTGCGCTCACCGTGATGTCAACCGGCTGTCCTACTTGTACTTTTTGTATGCTTGATTCGTGGATGCGGATCCGTGCCATGAATCCTGCGGCTGTTGGCAAGTGAATGAGTTCCTGACGTTCGTTGACTTCTTGTCCTTCGGCCAGTGGTTCAACGTTTCCGCGCCACCGGAAACGTGTGCTGGTGGCATATATAACCAGTCCTTCGCGTGGCGCGACAATACGTGCTCTTTCTATCTGTTCATTGAGACGTTTGAGGCGATCCTCGTTTTGTATGAATTCGGATTCGCGTGCTCGCAGTTCCGCTTCGGCCTGAATAACGTCCGCTCTGGCACGGCGCTGGGTGCGTTCGAGTGCCATACTTGCCTGGCTTTTGTCGCTTTCCAATTGCGTGATTTTGCGTTGGTACTCGAAGTCCTGCAGGAAACCCAGATTGTTTTCGGCCAGTTCCACATCGAGCTCTGCTCTGCGTACAGCAAGTGCATCGGCTTGCACTTCTGATTCGGCGAGATATTGCTCTTGAAGCAGAACTTCCGACCACTCGAGTTTCTCACGTGCCCGTTGGAGTTCTTCGCGAGCCATCGTAATGCGTGCTTCCAGCTCTTTGACCCGGTTTGGATATTCGCCTTCCTTGTATTGTGAATAGTCTTCGTTTGCAAATTGCAGTGCGAGTTCGGCATTTTCCACATCGCTTTGGGCCTGATTGCGCACCACTTCCAGATTTTCCCGGCTACGGATGAAGGCTGCCTCGGCATTTTGCACGCCGATGTCCAAATCTACGCGTCGATCGACGAGTCCACTGGCATCCAGTTCAACGAGCAGATCGCCTTCTTCCACAAGGGTTCCTTCTGGGATTAGTGACAAGATACGATTGCGGCCTTCCAGTTCGCTAGCAAGGATGACTTGTTCGCGCGGGTGTACGGTTCCGCCTTCCTGTACGGTGATCGATAGGGGACCCCGCTCTGCATGGAATATGGCCACGGGTGTACGGCCACTTTCGCTTTGCTGTTGCCAGATGGTAATGCTGGCAATGGCCACTATGATGATGACGCCTGTCAACAGGATGGCAGATTTTGTTTTACGGCTTTGTTCTTTCATGGTTGTCCTGTTATGGTTTGGGGATCTGCTTGGGTAATCTGCGCAAGGGGTGACTCTTGCATAATACCGTCAATGGTCATTTCCAGTAAATCGGCATCCCGCTGGAAGCGCAATTGCGCCAGGCGGTGATTGACCGCTGCGCTCGTTAAGGCATTGCGTGCATTTACCAGCGCTTCGCGCGCTTCGAGAACATCACGAATCTGTGCGCGGCCTGCATCCAGAAACATATCGGTGCTATGAACGCGTTGTTCGGCGAGTTCCGTGGCCTGTTGTTGAATTTCGAGTGCTTCGCGCGTTTGGTGCAGGCGTCGCAGCGCATCACGTATTTCCAATTTGATTCGATCCTCGAGTTGAGCGGCGTCGCGGTGTGCGGTATCGAGCGCGATCAGTTCCCGGCGGTATGCAATGCGTTCGCGTCGCCGATCGAGAGCCAGATCAAACGTCAGAAAGCCGGAGGATCGTCTTTCGCTGAGGTTCAGGCTGGCATTATCTTGTTCTGCGGATCCGAGGTTTGCGCGGCTTTCGCCGGCACGCACCCGTCCGCCCAATGTCAATTCGGGCCGAAAGGCATCTTCGGCGATCGTTATTTTGCGGGCCGCATCTTCGGTGCGCATACGGGCGATTTGCAAATCGAGGCGATTCTCCAAGGCAAATCGAATTGCAATATCTTGTTCCGGTGCGTTCGTTGCGTAGTCGGCTTCGTCAGCAGGCTCATCTGTGAGCAAGGTGTCCACGAGTTCAGGTAGGATGGCGTCGTCGAGCTGGATGCGTGCGTCTGGGGGGAGTCCCAAATCAAACGTAAAGCGGTCCAGTCTGCTGGCATGTTGTTCGCGGGCATCGATCCACCGGTTGCGCGCGCGCAGTTCGTCTTGCACGGTTTGATCGTATTGAAAAGCAGGTAAGCGTCCCGCGTCGGTGAGTCGTCTGGCTCGTTTGCGTGATTGGGTGAGACTTTCGTAATTCTGGCGGGCATTTTCAATTTGACTGGCTGCTTGGAGCACTTCTAGATAGCTGCTGAAAATATCAAAGGCAAAGGTACGTTTGAAGCGTTCGAATTCCATGACGGCATAGAGCATGTCCCGCTCGGCTTGGCGCAGGGGTTCGGCGACGATGTCGCGTCCAGAACCACGTAATAGGGGAATGGTAATACCGGTATCGCCTAGGATGCCGATTGAGGATGCGGATCCCTGCGTTAGCAAACGCACAAGATCGACGGCTAGGCTTCCGGTCCAGGTTGCGCCGTTTTGAAAGGTGCGGGTGGCGCGTATAGGGGCTGAAGCGGTAAGTCCGCGCACGGTTTCCTCTCCACTGCGATCTTCTTCGAAGTTTATTTCCAGTTCAGATGCGAAGGATTGCCGAAATTCGGATTGCTCCAGATCTAGCCCCAATGCGACCGTAAAGAGTTGTTCTTTGGCCTGTTGGAAGGACCGGCTGTTACGGGCGGCCACTTGCAACGCTTTAACAGGGTCGATTTCAAAAGGATCCGGTAGGGGCGGAGGGTCCATGTTGGCATCTTGCGTAACGGGAACGGGGATTCCCGGGAGGTTATGACCGTCCAGCAGCCGGGAGCGTAAGGCATCTGCCGGCGTACCCAGTTGAATGTCCTCTGTTGCGCCAAGCGCGGTTTGCTGTGCGGCAGCAATATTCGCGTCCGCGGCACGATCTGCCTTCTCGCGATGCCAGCTCGCGGAACGGCAGCCAGCCAGCAAGATTACCATTAAAAATATAAATACTGATTTTGTCATAAACACTACAGTATCCCAGATTACCACAGCAACGTCAATGGCTGGAACGGTTTTTTCCGCAATTCTCATTATGAACGCAGCCGCCTTCCCCACGGTCCCGCGCAGCACGCAGCGCGACAAAGAAAGCCGGAATTCGAACGTTTTGGCGTCTACATTAGCGTTGTGGTTATTTTTGCAAGCATTCAGGGGTCGTTTTTGCGTAGATGGGGATAAATTACAGGGATATTTCATCTGGGATAAGCATATCTAATAGCATTAGTATTCATGTGCGAAATGACTAGACATAGGAAATGCCTTTTGTTACGCATTGGGCATGAAAAAGTACAAATTCTCCG
>PXBF01000070.1 GCA_003567005.1 PVC group bacterium | reverse complement strand
CCAAGAATACGGGCAACACGCATGTCAATATCTCCTGTTTATCAGGGACCCCAATGATCCCTACATATACAAGAAGAAATGAGCAGCAAAGATTTCCAAGAAAATCTTTCTCAGATTGCCTATCCCTTTATTTTTTACTTATTTTTTCTTTTTTTTTGCGCACCATGTTTAAGTAGCGGGGGGCACTGGTTACTTCTGGTTTACGCTTTATACTCGTTTTCCATGATGGAGACTAGGGCGAGTAGTCCTCCCCAATGATAGAATGGATCGCTGTTGTCTTTTTCGGAACCGCAGCCGTCTCCCGTATCGCCGTTATAGTTTTCGTGGACATGGCCATGCGCCCGCCATTCTTTCAGCAGCAAGGCTTCTGATTTTTTCACCAAAGCTTTACGTGCTTCGGGGAGGTCGTAGTTCCTCAGCCCGAGATAGACGAGAAAATTCTGTGGTGCCCAGATGCGGCCCCGCCAATAGTTCTGCTCGGGATACATGGGGTCATTGCGGGCAATGGACGGCAGAATCCACTCTCCCCAGAATTCGTCGGGATTAAAGAAGTGCTCGTTAATCATACGCTCGGCTTGCTCTGACGTTGGCACGCCGGCCAGCAGCGGGTAAAAGAAGGTGGGAGAGAGGCGGTGTTCAAAGGCACCATTGTCCATACGCTTGTTAAGAAAGAGCCCCGTTTCCTCGCACCACAGGTTTTGGAGATTCTCGGCGTATTTCGCGCAACGCTCCTGCAGTTCTTCGATCACATCGTGGCGGCCGATCTGTTTGGCCAGTTCAATGAGTGCTTTGCAGTCGGCGACATAAAAGGACATGAGTCCGACATCTGCCAGTGCCATCAAGTTGCGCTCTTTGTCGTAAGCAACTTCCTTATACATGGGCGAGTTATCGAGCCCGGATTCGAGCATGGAAGCAAATCTGGTATTACAGACAACGGTTTCGAGGATGTGGCCAACGTTGGGCTCATAGGGATTCGATCCCCAGCAGAGGTAGCCATCCCAGTCGCGGTTCTGACTCCACCACCGATTCCAGCCGAGGAGGATATCGAACAGCGTTTCGGCCAGAATCGTTTCGTGAAACATATCGCAAAGTGCCTTGATGGTGATGGCTCCCACAGGCGGTTGTGATCGATCTTCCGTCGTCAGCCCGTTGGCACGGGTCATGCAGGGAATGAAGCCGCGATCGGTTACCAGTTCGGTAATGGCGATTGCATTTGCATAAGCGAGATCCTTGTTTTCCATGCCAGCCATCCAGGCCGCAAAGTAGGTGTCCCAGTCGAAAAGGACCCAACCGCCGTGCTGGCAGTTCCACCTACGGTTGACGGGAGAGATCACGCGTTGCATGAATGGATCGTAAATCGTATCCCATGCCAGACATATCTGCATCGCATCGTACAATTCCTGCGTCTTGGCATCTCCGTGTTTACGAGCGGCGAGGTAGCTGTTTTTGACGCTGTTGACAATCGCCTCTGTTTGCGGGAGTTGCTGCTTGTCGGTAGCGATACAGACCAAGCCATCAAGCGGAACCATAAGGTATGGTCCCAGAATTTCCGTCACGGGCTCTTCGCGTAGTGTTGCCGAAGTAGCCACCGCTACGGATGATTGGGTATTTTTCACCATCAAGGTGTCGCCCGTGCGGCGGGTGGATCCCTCCGCCCCCCATAATACGCCCACCTCAATGGTGAGGCAGGCCGTTTTGAGCTGGTTGTTGAGAGGTGTGACGACGGCAAACCAGTGGTTGTCTTTGGTTGCGGTTTCTACGCGGATCTGCACGCCGTCCCACTCCACTTCCAGGGATGTAAAGGACCCATCGTAGGCATGGGGGCCTGGTTTTACCCGTGCTGCTTCTTTCTTGGTTGTGACTACGACCTCCCGCAGGCATTCACCACTATGGTAACTCTTGATGCCAAGATGGATTGCGAATTGTTCGGGCATCAAGACGTGCGAGAGCATACTTCTGGTGTTCCAGGTGTTCCAACCTGTCGGGGGCTTTCTCAGGGGCGTATTGATCATGGGGAACCTTACACTTAGTTGTTATGTTGATTGGTCCTTGCACAGCATGTACTTCTATGGCATTGCTGGATTTCTGGAAGTGCCAGTCGGCGCTGGTGCATGCGCATGAATTAACGTTTCGGGCAAATACGTATTGCTTCCCCTTTTTGTAGCGAAAGTACGAGTCTGTGTTTCTGTACATCGACTTCGCCAAGCGGGTCCAGTCCCTCATCGGTGATACGCGCCAGCTCTACCTGTTCCACGTTTTTCCAGTCGGGAGGAAGAGGCCATGACAGATTCTGGTAACCCTCTCGGCTGTAGGCAACCAGGGTATTCTCTTCGCACCACAAGGCAGGCATACAGATGTTCGATCCATCGATCATGCTTGCTGTATCATCCGCGCCCTGTGGATGATTCTTATAGAACCAGGGCATAAACAAAAGCCAGAACTCGTCCGTGAATTTCTCATGCAGCCCGCCGGGCTGGTCGAACCCGGGGTGCTTTGCATCCTGCATCGGATTCCCGCAATAGAGTGAATCGGGCAAATGCGCCACCGCACTGCTGCCGTGCCAGGCCCAGGCCTGCAGCCCCACAAAGTAGTCGCCACGCAATCCGTCTACCCATTCGGAGGTGACATCGATTCCCCGGTCGCGCCAGTAGCGGAAGATCTTGCGCTGTGTTGCCAGTTCTTCCTCCTTGGTGTACCCGAGATACGGGCTGATAAGCTGTCCACGCCCTTCTCCTGGGCGTTCCCCCAGAAACGCATCAATATGGATCGTGCCGCCTTCAACAAGCTCGGGAATCATTGCCAGGATGCCATCAAT
>PXBF01000179.1 GCA_003567005.1 PVC group bacterium | reverse complement strand
TTCCCGCGTGTGAGCTGGGAACCTGTAGATGCGGAGGATCAGGCATTTGTGCCAGGTTACACGATTGAGGTCATGCAGGGACGTGATACGCTCTTAACACGATTCATTGAAGGCCCGCGAACCTATATGCATGAAGGAGATTTCCTGTATGCTGGTTTGGATGGTTTAGGTGGTAGTGGTTCTGAGGAGGCATATACCATTCAGGTTTATCGTAACAATACTGTGTTTGGGTTAGATTTCAGTACGCCGCATGAATTGGCGATCGCCATTGTTACCAATCAGGTTACTGAGGCACCAACCTTTGTTACCGGACATGACTTTACGTATGTCTATGCAAGGAATGATGTAGAATGGCGTATGGATCCTGATGCAACCTGGTACCGTTTTGAATTCCGTGAGGATGCTGGTGATGCACCAGGTGCTGACATTATGGAGACAGAGCGTATGACGCGACCGCATCGCAATGCGGCTGGCGTATACCGTGCCGCAATGCCCTTTTATGCCGGGGATCGTCGTCCCGATGGTGGTGTATGGGAGAATGGCCGTTACTGGATGCGTGTCACAACGGGTATGCAGGAAGGTGGTGTTCAGCAATCGGAATGGCGGGCCTTTAACTTGCAGCTTCGGGAGCCGCAAACGAGTGGTGGCAAGAACATGATTGATGGAAAGCTCTATTACTTCGGCGGTCATGATTACTTTAGTGATATGCCGCGGGAAGACGGTGCGGTATCGAACAATATGCCAGTCGTGGTGCAGGCCTTTACTAATCCAGGCTTCAGTGGCGTACCTTATGGTCAGGTAACGATAGACCCATCGGCGTGGACGAATACGGAATATCGTTTTGAAGCACCCTTTGCCTTGAAAGGCTTGCCACCGGGGACGTACTATTTGCGTGCGTTCATCGACTCGACGCGTGACGGTCGCTTGCATTACTGGGAAAGCTGGGGCTATGGTCGCGACACACAGACGTATTATGAGCCTGTAGAGATTTCGATGCCCAATGCTGGAGCGGTACGCGTATCGGATAAGATGATCATTATTCGAGATCGTGACACGGATGGTGATGGTTTGCCAGATATCTGGGAATACCACCATTATGAAGTGGTAGAAGGTATTGTCGGTATGCAAGCGGACGGTATGATTGATCACAGTGACTTCCTTGATCTCATTGGTGGTAAGGATGTTGGTCCTGGGGATATCACCATGCGTGCTCGCTGGCAGTATGGTTTGGATAGCACAACCGAGGTGGCGTTCGTTGATCAGAATGCGAATAATATCCCTGATTGGTGGGAGGAGTATTACTTCGGGCGTCTGCTTGATCCGGGTGAGCATCTGGAAGATTGGGATGGCGATGGCATGAGTATTTATGATGAATATCGTGCTGGAACGGATCCAACCAATCCGTATGATCGCTTGAGTATCACGGGGACTATGATCGCTGGTGGTGGCAATATGGTCACTTGGAGTGGTCGACGGAACTACCGTGTCCTGTACAGCGTTTCGTTGATGGACGATTGGGAGATTGATGATGATCTGGGCAAGTATACGCGTGTGCCTATCGGCGGGGATGTCTATGAATGGACGTACGTCGATACCGATGTGTCGCCGGGAGAGTCTCGTTTTTATAAAGTTGTGATCGTTCCGGATGCAGAGCCGTTACCATGATTGCATGGAAGGATTGATTGTGATTGCAGTGTGGATATAATGTGTTTAGCGTATGACTAGGTTGTGAGGGTGAGTAAGAGGAGAGAATGATGAAAAAGTTTCGTGTGATGGATAGCGTTACCGTGTTGTTTGGTGGTCTGTTGGCATCCGTAATGATCTTTGCCATTGGGTGCGAATGGACGGGAACTAGTAGCGGTGAGGCCTGGAATGAATCCATGGACTGGGTAAATTTCAGTGGTCTATATCGGGCGCCGTCTGGCCGCAATCTTGTGGGCGACTTTGCTAGTGCCGGAGGAGGAGCCGGTAACGGGGTAGAGCAAGAGTTTGCACAGACCGATCAAGCTGGACCTGTTTTGCAGCCAGCGACGGTTTTTCAAGGCACGATCAATTTCATGAATCGCGGCACACCGGGTTGGAGTATAAAGCCTGGTAGTGTGACGATAGAAATGGAAGGTACTGGCACGGGGCCGTTTGGATCCTTTAGTGACGGAGGGAACAATCAATTGTCTGGCAGTTATTCACAGGTTCCATTGGGTGCTAATTTCAGTGGCACGGGAACGATAAACTATGACACAGGCGCTTGGTCGATTTTCTTGGATTCTGATTTTCCTTTCATTGAGCCAGCTCAAATAACGTATTCTTATGTGGTCGTGCAAAGAAGTGGTGCTGCGGGTGATGCTGGGGGCGTTGCAGGAGATACTGCAGGTACCGGCGTTGCCACCGTTGGGGGAACGATTAACACCATTCAGGTAGAGCAACTTGGGAATCGATTGACATTTCGCACGAGTAGGGGACATGTATTGAGCGGACAGCTTGGCATGGTTACTCTTCCTGGGGGAGATCAGACTGGGCGTTCTGCCGGGGATGTTAGTGCTACTTACGAGGTTGAGGGTGATATTGATGGTCAGCGTGTCCGGATCACAGGAACACTGTCTGGCGTATATGTGCCGCCTGCGGATATACAATTTGTGCAGACGGGGGCTCCGATCATTTACGGTATCCTGAGCAATCGTATCCTGCAGGGCATTTGGATGCAACCTAATGGTACGGCCGATGTATATGGCGTTGCACCACAGCAAAGTGTACCTGTTAATGTAGGGGATTTTGCGCCTTTACCGGAAGACGATGATGATACGACGACAACGACGCCGGTTACAAACAATACGCTGTGACAGCTAACCCGAATGAGCGACTTTACGGTGCGTTATGAACGTGCGCAATCTCACTATTGTTTTATGTGGGTTGTTGCCCCTCATTGCATGTGCATCTGTTCACGCTGCGTCAGGAAGCCATTCGGGTAATCCAATTTTAATCGGGACGGTTTCAGAACTTGAAGCAATCCGCACGAATATTGGTTCATCAGGATCTCCCGTATATTATAAACAGACCGCTGATCTTGATCTGAGTGGTGTGACAAACTGGGAACCGATTGGTTCCTCTTCCTCTACGCGCGCTTATATTCATTATGATGGGGGGCATCATAGCCTTTCGAATTTGCACATATCGCAGCCGGGGGAATACAATGTCGGTCTTTTTGGCCATTTGGTTGGCAGTGTAAGTAATCTTACTTTCGCATCCAGTCATGTCAGGGGCTATGCGCGGGTAGGCGCATTGGTAGGGACATTGTATGGTAGCAGTAGCAGCATTTCGCATTGCTTAGTCGAACAGGTTGATGTTGAGGGGCTTGCCGATGTCGCATCCTTAGCCGGTGGTATCGTTGGATGGTTAGATGGCGGCCAACTCGATCGCGTGGCGTATCGCGGAGGTACGGTTTCGGGACAGTCAATCGGCGGTTTGGTGGGCGGCATATCGAGTGGAACGGTAACGCACAGTTATGCAGCAGCACAACTGGATGGAAGTGGTGGTGGCTTAGCAGGAGTGGGGACAGGTACGATTTCCGGTAGCTACTGGGATACGGATGTCAGTGGAACCACAACCACATCTGGTGGCGGAATCGGGCTTACGACGTCTCAAATGATGGAAAAGGCATCATTTGAGGGGTGGGATTTTGAAGGTGTCTGGCAGTTGTATGAGAGCTACCCCTATCATCGGTCGCTAGCGGAGAGGGTAGCAGCTCTTGTTTTTGATCCAGCGGGAGGAACATTTGTAGACGACGTTGTTCCCGTAACGGTTTCTTCGGATACAGCAAACGCGACGATTCATTATACGCTGGGTGACCGCGAGACACCTAGACCGACTACGCCGACAACGATAGCCGTCGGCGCATCCATTGATGTTGCCATTCCCGGTATTCTCCGGGCGGTTGCATGGGCACCCTACATGAACCCGTACCCTGCGGAATCGTATATGGAGGCCGTATATGATGCCGCGCCACCGGCCTCTCAGCCCATTGTGTCACCTGGTAGCGGTACCTATACAGGAACTGTTCATCTTGTTACAATTGAATCTGCAACGACGGATGCAGCCATTTATTACACACTTGATCATACAGAGCCATCCGAGGCGAGTTTGCCTGTGCCACCGAATGGCGAGGTATTTGTGCCTATTCCTTCCACATTGCAAGCGCGCGCCTATCATCCTGCTTTCAGTCCCAGCACGGTAACCACAGTCGTTTATACAGCGGCAGAGACGGTTTGGGCTCCCACTTTTGATCCAGGAGGAGGAGCCTTTTCTTCGACCAACGTGGATGTAACTGTTAGTAGTTCTACTGAAGATGCTATTATTCGATATACGTTAGATGGCAGTGAGCCCACTTCGTCGAGCACAGGTGTTCCGTCTGAAAGCGTTATTTCGGTTCCGATTCCGGCAACGCTCAAGGCTCGTGCTTTTAAAACGAACATGAATACGAGCGCGGTGACAGAGGCTGCGTATGTAGAGGCGGGTAAGGCTAGCATGCCCACTTTTTCGCCAGATGGTGGAAGCATTGCATCGGGGAACGTACACGTTACGGTAGAGAGTGCAGATCCGGGGGCAACGATTCATTACACAACGGATGATTCGGTCCCGGACACTTCTAGTCCGCATGTAGAATCGGGTGAGGTTATTACGGTGCCGGTTCCGGCAACACTGCGAGCCATCGTTTACGCACCGGATGTAAGTCCTAGCGATGTGCGTTCGGCTTCCTTTGAAACAGCAGATGTTACAGAAACGCCCGTTTTTTCGGAGGAATGGCATGAAAACGGGGACGAGGTTACCGTGACGATGACGAGCTCAAGTCCTGCAGCTACGATATTGTATGCGTTGGATGGTAGCGATCCTATGTATGATGGCTTACCAGTACCGTCAGGTAGTAGTGTGACGGTTACCCAGCCAGCGACTGTGCGGGCTAGAGCGCAATCGGATGGCTTGTTTATGAGTCCCATGCGTACGGCCTTTTATGGTGATTTTGCAGGGGGCGATGGAACGCCAGAGAATCCTTATTTGATTGCCAATGCGGAACAGCTCAATCGTGTGCGATATGATCTGGAGGCACATTACAAGTTAGTGGATCCTATTGATCTTGCCGGTTGGAACGAAGGGCAAGGTTGGGAGCCCATTGGTGTGTTTCCCGATGCTTTCATGGGAACTTTCGATGGTGCGGGCCATAGGGTTGATGGTTTGTCTATCGATAAGGGGACAGCCGAAGACGTTGGGTTGTTTGGTTACGTGGGTGCCAATGGGGTGGTAAAGGCGGTTGGTGTGCAGGATGCCGACGTAACAGGAAAGAAATATGTCGGTAGTATTGTGGGTTATTTATCTGGTCGATTGGAGCAGGTATTTGGGAGTGGTGTGGTAACGGGTGAAACGGATGTGGGAGGTATTGCAGGGCGCGTTGCATTTAGTGGGCATATAGAAGATGCATATGCAAGCAGCACGGTACATGGAACTGATAACGTTGGTGGTGCTGTGGGCCAGAACTCACAAGGAAGCATATGGCGGGTTTATTCGACAGGCATGGTGACGGGGGCTTCCCGCGTGGGGGGATTGGTAGGGAATAGTGCCGTGTTGGGGGACACGCTTTATGCCTATTGGGATGTGGATACAAGCGGGATCAGTGTGTCTGATGGTGGGGTGGGGCGTAGCACCGCCGAAATGATGCAGCAAAGTACATATGTTTCCTGGGACTTCGACACGATATGGTCGTTGGATATTGGGAACGACTATCCGCGTTTACGTGTGTTTGGGGATATTTCTGGTGCCAACATGCCGCCGGAATCCTGGATGACACGTTTTTATGGTTCTCCCGAAGCAGCTCCTGATTTTTCAATAAAAGGAAATTCCTTGTGGCATGAATATGTTGCCGGCACTGACCCCACGGATTCAGATTCTGTCTTCAGGGTGATAGAGGTGGTGCAAGAAGGTGCTACGGATACAATTGCGCTCGTCTTTCCGTCGGTGACTGATCGTCGGTATCGTGTCGCCGTTCGTTCGGATTTGGTGCAGGGAAACTGGGAGGTTGTTTCCGGGGTCGAAGTAACAGGAACCGGGGATTTATTGTTTTTGGAGGTTCCGCGGTATGCTGCACCAACGTATTACCAATTGCTCGTGGATCTGCTTGAGTAGTTAAGCAATTATGGTGCTTGCGTTATCGTCCTATACAAGTGTTGTTAGGGGATACTTATTTTTTACACGTATAGGATGTATTTGTGGATAGTATGAGTCGCGATGGAAGTGAATATGTTACAGATGAGAAGTTTAATACATATTCTCACTTGGTAGGTTTCATTCTTGCCGTTCTGGGTACAGCGCATTTGGTTGTGCAGGCATCTCTGGATGGTAGTGTTTGGCATATCACAGGATTTGCTATTTATGGATTTACTTTAATCGCACTATTTTTCGCAAGTTTGCTACATCATGGTGTCAGGGGCTCTGAAAAACTAGATTTGGTCCTGCGCGCAATGGATTATTGCGCCATTTATCTTCTTATTGCAGGCACCGTGACACCGGTTACCCTTGTGTTGATTCGCGGATCGTTTGGATGGACCCTTTTCGGCGTCAGTTGGCTGATTGCTTTAGGTGGGGTCGCTTTTAAGATCGCTCGTCCGCGACATGCAAAAGGGATTTCAAATACCTTGTATTTATGTGGTGGGTGGCTTGCTGCTTTTACTGCTTTGCCGGTCTATCGGGAGGGAGGTGCCTTGGGGCTTGGCCTACTTGCGTCTGGAGGTGTTCTTTATTCAATGGGGGCCGTGATTTTTGCGATTGAGAAGCCGAATCCGCTGCCCGGTACATTCGGGTTTCACGAAATCTGGCATGTATTTGTCATGATGGGGGCTTTCGTGCACTATCTGTTGATGTTGTGGGTGGTTTTACCTTACGCTTGAAACCTTGCTGCGTGTATTTGAGGGTCGTGCATAGCAATAAGAAGGGACACAAGCGCAGCTTGTGTCCCCCCTTTTCACTACAATCCTTTCGATCGCAGTTACGCGCATGCCATTCGGTCAGCAAGGCTCTGGACGTAATGTAGCCGCTTTTTTTTGATTAGGGCTGCGTCCTCTATTCCTAACCGACCTCAGTACATGGTATATATGAGCAAATGCTATGCCAGATACTTATGGTATGCACCTTATACAGTATCATTACAATCTGCGGACAATGCGTTGGCGATTGGGGCGGTAATTTACAATATGATCACGAGAACAAGGTTTTTGCTGGTGAAGTGTGGCTGCGTTTTATTTTACATTCTTAAAAATGACAAAAGATACGCTGTCTGTTTTTCAAATATGCAATAGATCAGGTGCCATTAATGTGGCGGTAATGTTGCATAAGTCGCAATACTTCCTGACGGATGACGAATAGATCGTCTTTACAGGAAGAAATATGCTTTGCAGGCAGAATGTTTTGTTGGGCGACAGAGCCAAGTGCTTTGATCGTGAGGACGAAAGCTTGCAATGCTCGCTTGAGGCAAGCGACGATGAACCCGCCATCTGGTTGTTCCTGATATCCGAGCGCATCAAGTGCGCCCGCTATTTTCGCATGTAATGTTTGGGCATGGAATAGCACTGCTTGCATGTCGGCATTCTGTTCTTTAGTTTGTTGTTCGTGTTCTTTACTTAAACGCCAAAGGTTTTGAACGACGTCGGATGCTTGTTGGGATAGTGGATGGCGAATGCGTCCGTCTTGGGCGCGGATCCAATCGATACCTTCCGTTTCAGGAAGGGGCGCCAAGGCAGCGACACGCTCGAGAGTGTCGTCCCAGTCGATATCTTCGTCCCAGTCGATATCTTCATCCTCGAGCAGTTCGTTTTCTGCAGCAGTCCAGCCCATTTCATGTGCAATGCGCGTGTCACGTTCCGGATGATTCAGATAGGTTTCCATCAGGAGCATGTACCGGCGCGATATGGCATCGGATTCCTGAAATTGCCGTTCCCACTCAAATTCATCCATATACCAATCGTCGCCGTCACCATCATCATCAAAGAAATCCTCGTCAAATTCTCCGTTTTCACTGGCGACAATTTCGCGCCAACGCTGATGCGCCTTTTCACACCGCTGTCGCTGCAGATGTTCTTCTTCGGGCGTCATACGCCAAGTAAAATCAGAAATTGTAATGTGGAAATCGGTAGCTTGCAGAACGACTCTCCCGTTAGCATTGCTGAACCACTCTATCCATATGGCATTGCCCACTTTTTTGACGGCGGATAGTGGCTGCATTGGGTCTGTGCTTGTTTCAAGAGCTACATCGAGCAATTGCACTTTGTGTGAGGCAGTTATGATACCGGGGTTTCCCATTTGAATGGGACTGAGTCCCTCGTTATCTTCAGGCATGGGGTTCGGGTTGTCGAATTCCAGTAAACACCCCGCTATATCTCGCATCGGGTTTCCTCTCAGTGTCAATTCGACAGGAAATTTGCGGTCAATCAGCCAAATGCGTCCGGTTATCCGATCGCGCTCACGGCTATCAATTTCCCCGCGCACTACACTATCTCCCAAGCGCCAGCCTAATGGATCTACTTCTTCTTCTTGCATGCGTTCATTGTAGCAAATGTTGGAATGGTGAAAAGGACATAAAATCAGACTGCAGACCAGAGACTACAGACTACAGACTACAGATCACAGACCATAGACCACAGACCTCGAAAATGGAATTGTGATCAATTGGCCTAGAGCGTTTAGCGCACAAGCCATAGGCATGATCTCTAACATCGGTCTGCGGTCTGTAGTCTGATTCTAGACGAGATCGCATGCATCGGGCGGCATCCAGTGTGCGTCTTTGCCGTCCCATTTGACATTGCAACCGATTGGGTTGGTGACGGGGACGCTGACTGGTTTGCCTGCGAGATGTTCGTCGAGAGCGCGTTCTAGGTCGTGTTCGGTTATTTTGCTGGCGTCACGCGGAGAGTCTACAGCACGTCCGGTGTAAATCAGTTCGCGTTTTTTATTGAACACATAGAAGTGCGGGGTACGCAGGGCACCATATGCACGGGCCACTTCTTGCGTGGCATCGTGCAGATACGTCCAGGGAAATTTTTCCTGTTCCATTCGGCTTACCATATGTTCGAAGCTATCCTCTGCATAGGTGTTTGGACTGTTGGCGTTGATACCAACAAACTTCACGCCTTTGGGGGCATATTTTTCTGCGGTTGCACGCGTGTCTTCATCGGATCCAATGACGTATGGACAATGATTACAGGTAAAGAAGATAACCAGTACCTGTGCGTCTGCAAAATCCTGAAGGGAATAGGTCTTGCCATCGGTTGCGGGAAGAGAAAAGTCTGGAGCCTTTGATCCAATTGGTAACGTAAATGCCATGGTGATTTCTCCTTTGCTTTTTTTTTTGTTCATTTTGCTCTATATCGGTCCAGTATGCAGAACCTGACATATGGGGTCAAATTCGTTATCGATTTTATTGTGTAAATGCGTGTAGTTTATCCAAAAAAGGAGGCATTTTGGGGGATCAGGTCATGAATGACATGCGGGAGCCTGCGTGGCTGGTATCTTTGCCGGTGTGTATGCGTGATAGTATCGCCCGCGGGGAGCATGCACTGCCTGATGGCGTGATGTGTGGCGCTGACCCGGCAGGAAAAGCTTTGGGTTCGGGTGGTGGAACGGTACACCTGTTGCAGCTAGCTGCACGAGAAGCCGGGGTGGATCTGTATACGTGGTTGCAGCGGAAGTGCAGTATGGTGCTGCATGGGGGTGGGCAAAGCCGACGTTTACCTGCCTATGCAGCCGTGGGAAAACCTTTTATTCCCGTTCCTGTTTTTCGGTGGGCGGTTGGACAGCGTTTGGATCAAACGTTATTTGATTTGCAGCGTTCGTTTATTGAGCGTGTCGTGACAAAGGCACCGTCGGGTATTTCTCTCGTGATTGCCAGTGGTGATGTTTTGCTACAAGCCCCGGGCGTGTTACCAGACATTCCTGATGCGGATATCGTGATGGTCGGTATGCAGGCCCGCCCGGAAGATGCTTGTAACTTCGGTGTTTTGTTTTGCGAGCGGCATGATCCCACGCGGTTGTCTTTCTTTTTGCAGAAACCAACTGCAGACGAGATTCGCGCGCACTCTGAGCATTTGCGTTATTTTGTAGACTGTGGATTGTGGTTGTTGCGAGAGCGGGCGGTAAAGGCTTTGCTTGCTGCTTGTGACTGGGATGCTGAAAAGCGTAGGGTGCGTCCTTTTGATTTGTATGCGGAGTGGGGGCCTTGTTTCGGAGAAAAAGCAAGAGAGAGCCATGCATCGGTGGGGGGCCTGCGTGTTGCTGTTGCGCCGGTTCAAGGGGGTACATTCTATCATTTCGGACGTACGGTGGATGTGATTGATGCGGTCTATGAGTTGCAGAATCCGCCGCAGCAGGCAGATCACTTGCATGCCCGTTTGCATGCGCCGCATCCCCGCCAGTTTGTACAGAATGCTGCATTTTCGCATCCACTGGGCCGTGATCAGCAAGCCTGCATCTGGGTGGAAAATGCCTTTATCCCGGACTCCTGGAATATTCGCGATCATCACATGATCACGAATATTCCTGAGAACCATTGGGAACTAGACCTGCCAGCGGGGATTTGCCTGGATATGCCGCCTGTGAAGGGCGGTGGGCGTGCCATACGTCTTTATGCGATGGAGGATGCGTTTCGCGGGGCTTTGTCGGAGCCTGCAACAACGTGGTTGCAGATGGCATTTCGAAGTTGGCTACAGGCGCGTGGCATTTCCTATGCGGAGGCCGGGCTCGATTCGGATTTGGATTTGCAAGAGGCTGCGCTTTTTCCTGTTGTAGGTGAGGGGGGTGATGCAGAGGGTTTGATTCGGTGGATGTTAGGTCAAGACGATCGTGCAGACTGCAAGGATGCGTGGTTGAAGGCAACCCGGGTATCGGCGGCGGATTTGCTTCAGCAGACGGATGTTGACGTTTTGTTGCGTGAGCGGCGGTCGCGTCTACATGCGATATTGCCTGTACTGGCGAATCAGTACGCGAACAACATGTTTTTCCAGTTGGATTTATTGCATGTTAGTCAGTTGTGGCGGGAGGCGGGGTTGCCTGTTCGGGATTTGCCGGATATGCGCAAGCCCGATTCTGCCTTGCAGCGTATGCATGGACTTATGTTGACATCGCAGGTGGCTGTTGCCAGCCATGACAAGGCGTCATCAGAAACGTCAGAGGCGGCCGCCTTTACTACATTACGAGATGAGGTGTTGCAACCCATTCTCGGCGATAAACAGTCACCTGTTTGCCAGCTACTGGAAGACCAGATTGTTTGGGGACGAAGTCCGGCGCGTCTGGATTTAGCCGGTGGGTGGACCGATACGCCACCCTATTGTCTGGAGCATGGTGGGACCGTGTTGAATGTTGCGGTAGATTTGAATGGCCAGCCGCCGATACAGGTATTCGGGCGCTTGTTACCGGATCCGAAGCTGGTGATTCGCTCGATTGACCTGGGTCTTTCGGAGGAATTGAAAACATATGCGGATGTTTTACGGTACCAGGAACTTGGCAGTGGGTTTGCCGTGGCACGTGCCGCATTTGCCTTGGCTGGGTTTGCGCCTGCATTTTGTGAGAAGAAGCATGAGACACTGGAAGAACAATTGCGGGCTTTTGGTGGTGGTATTGAACTTTGTATGCTGGCTGCTATCCCCAAAGGGTCCGGTATGGGGACGAGCAGTATTCTGGCGGCTACTATACTAGGCGTGTTGGGGGATCTGGCAGGGCTCTCGTGGGATTTGCCGGAGATATCCCGGCGAACATTGGCCTTGGAGCAAATGTTGACGAGTGGTGGTGGTTGGCAAGATCAAATCGGTGGCCTCTATGGTGGCGTGAAGTTGATTGAGACGGAACGTGGTTTAAGACAAACACCGGTGTTGCGCTGGGCACCAACAACGTTTTTTGATCAACCGCAGATGCAATCCTGCCTGTTGCTTTATTATACAGGCCTTACGCGCGTTGCACGCAGCATTTTGGGAGAAATTGTGCGTGGATTATTTTTGAATCGCCGGGAGCATTTGGATGTGATGCATGCCATTGGCATGCATGCACATCAATTTTACCAGGTTTTATTACAAAATGATGTTGACCGTTTTGCGGAAGGGCTGCGTGAGAGTTGGCGGCTCAATCAATTGTTGGATAGGGGGACGAATGTGCCTGATGTGGCTGCGTTGATTGCGCGTTGTGGTTCCGCGCTGGCAGGCTGCAAACTGGCGGGAGCCGGAGGAGGTGGTTTTTTGCTGATGCAAGCTCGGGACCCAGAGGCCGCTTTATGGATTCGTCAGGACTTGGAGAGGGAGCCTTTAAATGCGAGGGCCCGCTTTGTGGATTGGTCCGTTTCGGATGATGGCCTGCAAATTACGAGAAGCTAGTGTGCTGTCCCATAAATAATATTGCACAATATTGGCTGTCATGATAGTCTCTGTTCATGAAAACTACACAACAGAATCACCGCGGGAACCAAGCACTACCAATTAAACTAAGAAAG
>PXBF01000155.1 GCA_003567005.1 PVC group bacterium | reverse complement strand
GAGAGGTGCTGCTGCCGGCAGGCACCGTTTTAAACCTCGGGGGAGATGAAGGGCGCCATCCTTCAGATCGCTTGCGTGATGCCAGCATCGCAGAGCAGTTTTCTCAAGCGTATCCGTTGGATTTCGACCCCAGCCACCGAGAACAGACTTGGTTTGACCCTGGCCGACCCCGCAATGATAGATTTTTCCGTGCACTGTGGTTTGAAACAGAGTGGGCCGCAGCCTCCAGCCTAGCTACGGTCACCTATTCTGGAAGCAATGTCAAAACTCGGTTTTCCGTGACCACCGCGCACTGTGTTGCTGCGCAGCTCAGGGCAGCTTTCGATGCAATAGCACAGCATGGTCCTGAAATGGACGTATTCTTTGAATCGGTCGGAGGTGGATTCAACTGGCGGAAAATCGCAGGCACCAACAGGCTTAGCACACATAGTTTTGGTATCGCAGTGGACCTAAACACCACACTGGGAGGCTACTGGCGCTGGACTGGCGCGACGGCGGGATCAGTAGGAACATTTAAGAACCAGTACCCTGATGCTCTCATTTACGAAATGGAAAGGCATGGCTTTATTTGGGGCGGAAAATGGTACCATTTTGATGGTATGCACTTCGAATATCGCCCAGAGCTGATCTTGTTTTCTCGCCTGGTCGGGGACTTTGAACAGCATTTGACGCCCGATTTAGCAAGATAGGTAAATGGCAATGAGCAACATGACTATGGCGGCGGCTGAGATAACGATGTGCGGAAATGCCTCGTCCATTTAGGTAAGTAAATGAACAACCCAAGTTATGTGTCTTATTTGTTGAAGCAGAAAGGTTACTGGGAAATGAAAAGGGTTATGACTTTTCTCTTTTTTGTTTGTATAACAGGCCCGTCCTATGCTCAAGGATGGGAGAAGCTAAACCAATCCGAGCCCCTCACCTGTGACTTTCGGTTTAACGGTCAGATCCGTACTGGGGACTTGACCGGCTTTCTGAACGATCTTGAAAGTAGCGGCCTGTTTACGCCCAAGGTGTGTTTAAACAGCGAAGGCGGCTCGTTGGCAGAGGTGTATAATTTCTTGCGGCTCTTGGAGCAAAGCCAGTCAATTGCAGGGATAGAGACAAAGATTGAAAGCGAAGCCAGCTGCCTTTCTTCCTGCGCCATTTTGTTCATGTTCGGGAAAACTTTCGGGGCTAATAGCCCCTTCCCGCTCAGAGAAATGGAAAGGGGAGCGCGGCTTGGCTTTCATTCCCCATTTATTGCGCCTGAACGTTCTGCTGGCGTCGATGCGGCAGAGGCCTTTCGTGTAGCTCTTGATGTGGCAAAGCTACTTATTGATTCATCTTATCGTGCGTTGACTACTGAAGGTCCGGCCTTGCCTCAAGAGCTCGCGGCAGTCGTGCTCGGCACTCCGAGCGACGCGATGCACTTTGTCGATACGATAGGCGAGTTGGAGATATTTGGTATAAGCACTGTATCCGGCGATACGCCAAAACTTACTTTGCCAAATAATCGGGATGAGATTACTGTGGTGGCACAGCGCATCTGCGCATCTAGTCATGTTATGTCGAATCGACAGCATTTTGTAAAAGAGGGTTATGCATTTTCCGATCTGGTACAAGCATCCGCTGATATGGCAACGTCGGAAACAGAGATGCATCATTTGAAATATGTGCCTGCAGTTGCGTCAGAGCCTGCGCATATCCTTGCGGTTTTATCCGGGCCGTATTGGGTTCCGGGTTGGTACAGCGCGGGTGCTATGCTCTTCTGCCGCGTTGTTATACCGGTAGTAGAAAAAGGAGCCTCATTAGAGGTAATCGACTATCGTGTGGGGTTTGGCACGCCAATGTTTGACCTTGATAGTCGTCTGCCGAATGACGAGGACGTCAGGGGAGTACGTGTCAAGGCGGGCTTGATCCCCATTGATACTCCTTTTCGATGACGATCAGATTGAAGTAGTTGTTGGTCGTGAGCGACTGAAATTACACGAATTGAGCCAATGATAAAAATGGCGAGGTGTGAAGATGAAAGTTATGTTGTCTACTTTTCTTCTAGTTTCAATATTTACAATGCAGTCGGCTCATGCGCGACAGGCGATGAAATTTTCAAACAAATGCGCGGGAAATGCTATTGAAAGCTGCTTCATTCTCGCAGATGGAGAGATAACATCAACCACACCGGCTGATTTTATCGACTACCTTGAAACTAAAGACGCAGAGGGTGGTCAGATCTTATTAAATAGTCGTGGCGGAAATCTTGGAGCAGGATTGGCACTTGGCCGAATTATCCGGGAACATGGATATCATACGCATATTGGTGTCTGGCGAGAGAATGATCACTTCGGTGAAATGGATAGTGCGGGAGTTTGTGAAAGCGCCTGCGCTTATGCGTTTCTAGGTGGAATCGTGCGACGTATCGGTTCTTCGGCGAAACTTGGGTTTCATCAGGTTTCGCTTGCCAGGCCAGCCAGCCATGATTTCAGCTTCGACCAAACGATGCAGGATACACAACGCATATCATCACAACTCGTTTCATATGTCACTGAAATGGGGGTCGATGCAAGAATTTTTGCAGTCGGGGCTATGACGAGCCCCGATGATATGGCCTATCCAAGTCGGGAAGATCTGGACAACCTCGGTATCATTACGCGCGATGGGTTTGGTAATTTTTTCTTGGAGCCTCATTCCAATGGGATTGTGGCAGCTTCCCGTCATGAAACGGGGCAAGGGAGCATGGTTGAACAGATTACGAGCTTTTGTCGGAATCAGCGTGCTCATATTTTGTTGTATGCGCCAGAGTTCTATGCTGATGGATTATCAGGCCTGACCCTTGGTGGAAGAGTTTTCTTTCAAGACCAATTT
>PXBF01000104.1 GCA_003567005.1 PVC group bacterium | reverse complement strand
TCCAACCGATCAAGTTGAGACTCCTGTATTTGGACATTGGACATTTCCCGACTCTCTAGAGGTCGGGATTGGATATTGATTATTGAAATTATCTTGTGGTAGTGAGTTGGCGAAACCACAACATCTTGTATGTAAAAATGAAGTTACTGGTTAGCCGGCCGCCCGGGTCCCTCGGGCAAAAACGCGTTGGTAACTTTGTGGGAATCGTGCTCTTAACAGGGGTGCTATATTGTGTGAACGCTCGAACAAAAATACAATATGTAGTGGTTTAGATTGAAGTTATAGGTAAGGCAAGTCGCCCGCCACAATCTTGAACGTCTTGATTTCAAAAGGTTTGAATGACACCTCATGTTCGCCCCCTGCAAGAGGCTCTGCATCCTGCCATTCCAGCAGATCGCATGGCACCAAACGATAGCCATCGCGCAATAAGAATTGACAGCTATTATGCCTGCCATATTCCTCAACCAAACGCACCACGAGCGCATCCGACTTCTCTGCCCGCTTGCATGCAGCCAGACGAATACCTTGGCCTTCCAAGGTAAACGGTAATGCATGCGGGAGATCACCCGATAGTACCACGGGCTTCTGATTCAAACACCGCGCTACCTCAACCACCCCACCCGCACAATGCTCCCCCGTATGCGGCAAAAAAGTATACGTAAATCGATGCTTCCCTTGGTCTGCATCTGCATCCGGATACGTCGGAGCCCGCAGCAAATTCAAATCCAGAACCCCATCATGCACGCGATAGCCATATTTGCAGTCACTTAACAAGGCCGCACCGAATTCGCCATCTGTAATGTCCACATATTCATGCGCGGCAACTTCAAAGCGCGCCATATCCCAGGAAGTATTTGCTACTGTCGGACGCTTCACATAACCAAACTGAATGTCACAGATCGCTTCCTGCGATTTTGCCATGGGTTCAAAAGCCACCCGCAACATGTTGTGTCGCTCCCGCCAATCCACATCCGTCACAAAATCCAACCGCGCGCTTTCATGGTACAAAATCACATCCTGGCAAATCTCGGAATGCCCCATCCGCAAGACAAAGCGCAATCCTTGCTGGACGGCGCCTGTAGATAAGCGTGTAACCGACACAGATTCCGCGCCCCCCAGATGCATGCGCGTATAATCCAAATCAACATCCCAAGCATCCCAGTTTGCTGGACGATCCATGTAAAGAGACAATACGTTGCCCTTGCCAAACTGCAGCACGTCACGCCCCAAACGCTTGTCATACGCAGAGGTTAAAACACCATTCTCGGAAAACACATATCGAACCAGATCATTTTCAAGTACCCATGCACGGTCTGCATCAAGCGGGACATCCTCTTCCGCACATGCAGCTTTCGACCGTTGCAGCACAATGGAACCAGCTGCCGGACATTTTACCCAACCAATAACCCCATCACCCTCCGCCTGCACTGGAACCGGATCACCAGCCTTCGTATGCACGGCACAACCCATCCATGTCGCGGGCAAACGCACAGGCCCCTCGTATGCACAGCCCAATACGTTCAATAGGGTTACAGCATCCTCGCAACCCGCATCGCCAGCAGCCTCCAGCAACTGTGCGCATCCGGCCAAAGCCTCCGCATGCTCCTGCTCCGTCTTGTCATACACGAGTTTGATCGATGAACCCGGCAAAATATCATGAAACTGATTTATAAGGAGAATCTTCCATAACCGATCCAGTTGCTCGGCGGGATAGGTCAAATCCGGTCGGCTACTGTAAACAAACTCCACCTCCTGCAACGCATGCTCCAAACGCCGGTTCCCTAACTTCGTGCGCGCCTGCGACGTTAACGTGCCACGATGCAGCTCGAGGTACAATTCGCCCTCCCAGCAAGCAAGCGCATCCGCATGCGGTGCCAGACGCTCGAAAAAGGCATCCGCACGCCCCATACGCACTTTGGGAACACCCTCGAGATCCCCCATCAGCCGGGCTTTTTCTATGAATTCCGCCTTGGGACCGCCTCCACCATCACCAATCCCAAACAGGCACAGAAAGGCATCTAGAAGATGCCCCTCCTTAAATTTGGATTGGGCCTTGATCTGATCCCCCGCGGACATCACGCTATTATATGTGTCCTCCGGTGGAAAATGCGTCAGCACTTCACTGCCATCAATCCCACGCCAGCGGAACGTATTATGCGGAAACGGATTGAACTGATTCCACGAAATCTTCTGCGTCAGCAGGTAATCCGCTCCTGCCTGACGCATAATCTGTGGTAGCGCCGCCGAATACCCGAATACATCCGGAATCCAGAGATTGCGTATATCCAAGCCGAATGCATCCCGGAAGAAGTTTTTGCCATGCAAGAACTGCCGTACCATCGATTCGCCACTGATCAAGTTACAATCTGGTTCGACCCACATGCCCCCCTGCACTTCCCAGCGGCCTGCGGCAATCAAAGCCTTGATTTTCTCATACAAGGCAGGACGGCGTTCCTTGATAAAGGCATAATGCTGCGCCGACGAAGCGCCGAACACATAGTCCGGATACTGCTCCAGTAAGCTGACCTGCGTGGCAAACGTGCGTTCGCACTTCCGCACCGATTCCCGCACAGGCCACAGCCATCCAGTATCGATATGCGCATGTCCCACTGCAACTACAACCGCATCCGACGCATTCGCCCGCGCAGCCAGCAACGGAGCAAGCACCTTGCGCGCAGCCGCTGCATTCGCAGGGTCTTCAGCATATACATCGATAGCTTCATTTAAACCCGCCAGTAGCTTGCGCTGGCGCGGGGGCATTTCCGGTAACGCCTTGAGCGGCTGCGATAACGCAGGTGGATTCGCCTGCGACCCACCACAAGAAATCGTCGCTTTCAACAAATCGAACAACAGACCAAATTCCAGCAAGAAATGGCGCGCCGTCTCATCCAGCAATACGGCCTCCAGGCGCTGCAAGGTCGCCTCCATTCGACCATGCCGAGTCGGTGCACCCGCTGGCGGATCAGGCTGACGCCGAATCCCCATCAATGTATTACATGCTGCCTCAACCCACAGATCAAGCCGGCCGTCCTGCATTTGCTCCGCTGGTACCGGATAATATTCCCGTATGAAATCCGCCAGGAACACGGACCCTCCAGTCAAACCTTGCAAGGGACACCCCTCCGCACTAAAGACACAAGCTTCCCCCGTCACATTCATCCGCAGTACAACTGCATCCTGCGGCCAATCTGAAGGAATGTCCCCTTGCACGTGAAACCATGCACTATCCCAAGCATGCCCCCAAATCTCTCCCACTGCAAGAGGCTGCAAGGTACCATCATCCCGATCCGCAAACGGAATCGGGTCCTGTGCCACTCGATACAACGCCTGCAACGGCACCGAAGCGGCCACGAATCCACGCTCACGCAAACGCCTGAAGAAGACCTCTATCCGCTGATAATAAAACGCAATCTGATCACTCCGTATCACCCTAAACCCCCTGACTTAGATAAACAAAACAGGCACCATACCCTCTACATACCCAAAACGCGTATACATCCCCCAAAAACGATTGTTGTACGCATACACATCCGCTCACAAGCCCAAATCCAGCGCCGTATCCGTATCTTGCTGCGCGCAGCCGCTCCGCAACCAGATCGCACAACCAAACATAACAATATACCACGTAACAATCACCAGCAAAGAAATCTCCAGATTTTCCCTGTACGATCCCGGGATTCTTTCCAGCAACCGCATGCCCCCCGTTAATCCTCCAACATAGGCATAATTGGCCTGATTGAAAAGCGTGGCCCACGCTAGTCCGCCCGTGGCAGCCGCCAATAATGACAATGCCCCCGTAACCACAATCAGAAAAGCCAGCGGCAACACAATCACATTCGCCAGCAAGGCCACCGGCGCAAAGCGCCCAAAATAATAGAGCGATAGCGGCGTCGTGCTCATCCATGCGGCAATCGATACCCCGATCAAACGACCACCCCACAACAGCCCCGACGGTATCATTCCAATGCCCTCATCCTTTTCCCGGAATGGATCCACAGGCAAGTACCGCTGCAGCCAAATCTCAAACACCGGGACAAACGCAAGAATGCCAGCAACAGCGGTAAAAGAGAAAATAAAGCCCGGGTCCTGCAATTTGTCCGGACGCCACGCGAGGATCAAGATCGCAGCCAATGCGAGAGCAGACCAGGAATCCGCCTTACGCCCCATCAGCGAGGCAGCGAGATACGTCACGGCCATCACACCGGCACGCACGGCGCTTGCGCGTGCCCCCGTCATAAAGGCATATAACAAAATCACAGGTGCCAAGGCTAAAACCCGGCATGTGCGAGGCACGCGCAATAGATTAATCACAAACACAAGCACCGCACAAATAATACCGACATGCAGTCCTGAAATCGCAAACACATGCATTGTGCCTGTGCGGCGAAACGTCTGTAAAATATCGGATGGCAAATGTGCGCGATATCCCAACAACAAGGCATGCACCACCCCATATCGATCCGGACGATCTTCCACCCCCTTGCGCAATGCCTCTGCCGCCAAGCGCCGTAACTGCTCCGACCAAACCGACAACGTTGCCGTGGGAGGCCCCACACGAGATGATCGGCTCACCCCCGTCACCAGCAACCATTCCCCCCGGTAACTCTCCGGCGTATATTGTAACGACCCCGTAAAAGACCAGTGATCCCATTTCCGTGGTGGCCAACGATACGCCCCATAAACAAGCACAGGAAGTGTCTCCTGCGTCTGATACCTTACACCATCGACTTCCACCTCTTGAGTTTGAAGCAAAATTCGCATCGGAGCAACCCGCTCCAGATCCGGATCCTGTGCAATGACCCCCGTAACGGTAGCTTGGACCCGTGCATCAGGCTCCAAAGGAAGCAGAACAGCCAGCGATGCACCTCCACGCGGCAACTGTGCCGACAAAACACCCAGCAGCAACACGACCAGCAAAGCACCCCCATATGCCAACAAGTCGCGCCGCAACGCAAACAGGCCAAAAGCGACCGCCCATGCCGCGAATGTTACCACCAGCAACGCCTCATTCGTAACCGGAGGGAGAACATGTCCCAGCCCTGCAGCCGTGCCCACGCCAAAAACGAGTGCAAGAATAGTAAGTGGTCGCCGCACGGCCTCCCCCTACGCCGGAAACCCTTTCAGCGCATCCTGCAGTACGGGTTCCTTCAGCCCCCCGCCTTGCATCGGTGTCACAGCTGCCACACTCAGACAGGATCGGCAGAAATAGGTCTGCGCCAACTCCAAGATATCATCTGCACCTACTGCCTGAACCTTCGCAATGGCCTCGTCAGGGTCTATGAAACGTCCATGCGAGAGCAAATGACTCCCCAACCACATCATCTGACTCGACGTATTCTCTAATCCCAAACGCAGTTGCCCGATAACAAAGTCCTTCGCCCGTTTCAATTCAGCCGTCTTCACAGGCTTTTCCGCAAAACGTAACATTTCCCGAAAGATCAACTGCAATGCTTTTGCCCCCCGCTCACGATCCAAGCCCGCCTGCACTACCAACATACCTGAATCTTTCTGTAAATGTGCGCTCGAATGAATGGAATAAGCCAAACCATACTTCTCGCGCACAATCTGAAAGAGCCGCGAACTCATGTTCTCGCCCAAGATAACATTCAGCACCCGTAACACACTCCGGCGCTCATCCTCTCGGCCAAAAACCCGTACCCCAATAGCCAAATGATTCTGCTCGATTTCGCGACCTACTTGAACAGCGGGAATCGGTTTTATCGAATTTCTGAAAGGAATCACACGTGGTGCTGTTACTCGTGGCAAATGACCGAAAGCTGCCTCTACCATATCGACACATGCCTGATGATCCACCAAACCCGCAAAAGATACCACCAAACGCGAAGGCACATACGCGCGCTTTTTGTAATGTAACAAATCGTCAGAAGAAATGCCGGTTACACTCTTCGCGGTCCCAATCACGGATCGTCCCAGAGGATGCTTGGGCCACACAGCTGCCTGCAACATTTCTTCCACCACATGCTGCGGCTGATCGGCATACATCCGCATCTCTTCCAGTATCACCTGCTTCTCCTTCGCCGTGTCCGCCGCACTACAACGTGCATGCAGAAGCATATCCGACAACACATCAAAGGCTATCGCCAACCGATCATAACTGACCCGCGCAAAATAACAGGTACTCTCCTCCTGCGTAAACGCATTCAGATACCCGCCGCGACCCTCAATCGCTCGACTGATCTCCAACGCACTGCGCTTCTTGGTTCCCTTGAAAAGCATATGCTCCAGAAAATGGCTGATTCCGCCGAGCTTCTGTGGCTCATGCCGCGAACCAGCACCTGCCCAAAGCCCCACCGCCGCACTCTGCACATGTGGAATGCGCGAGCTGATTACACGTAATCCATTCTCCAATCGCGTTTGCTGTACCTCTGTAAACATTCTAACTATGCTCCTCTTGTGCCAGTCGCTGCCATCAACGCAGCCAAAGTTGTTTGTCCCTCATATAGCGCCTTGCCCGCAATCGCCCCGAAAAGATGCTTGTGCCCCAACGACTGCAGCTTCTCAATATCCTCCGGCCCGGTCACCCCGCCCGATGCAATTACCTTACACCGTACCACCTTGCAAACCGCATCCATGGCTGCCGCATTCACACCCGCCAGCATGCCATCCGTCGCCGTGTCGGTTACAATCAACGTGGTAACGCCTAAACCATCTGCCTTTTGCGCCAGATCTACTGCACGCATCGAAGTCGTTTCTACCCAACCCTTCACCTGCACAAAGCCATCACGCGCATCAATTCCCACTGCCAGCGCCTCACCAAACCGCGCCGCACTCTCGCCCAACGAGTCCGGATTCGCAAATGCCCTTGTACCGATAATGGCACAGGCCGCACCTGCATCCAACACCTGCTGCACATCATCATCCGTACGCAAACCGCCCCCCACCTCAACAGGAATATCCAGTGCCGCGCAAATCGCCGCAATCTCTTTCACATGCGCCGGTTTCCCTTCAAAAGCACCATCCAAATCCACCACATGCAACCGCTTCGCTCCCTCCGATTGCCAACGTAATGCCGCCTCTACGGGACTTGCATCATAAACCGATTCTGCATCCGCGCGCCCCTTCTCCAAGCGCACACAGCGTCCACCCTTCAAATCTATCGCCGGTATCACAATCATCCCGTACCATCCCCCCTAAACTGTAACTTCATGCCCAAAATCATAATCCTGATCGTAACCGTAATCGGTATCACACTTCATGCATCATTTCTACCTAGATCTTCCCGCCGTCATGCGAGCTACCGCTTCAGCTAAATCATTCATATTGTATGGTTTTCGCAATAATTCCGCCCCTAGCTGCAAGGCTTCTGCAATACGAGCATTTTCAGCATGCCCACTCACAATCAAAACTTTCTGTTCAGGATATAACGCAGTAATGGCGCGCAACGTGTCTAGCCCATCAAAGTCCGGCTCCATGATCATATCTAAAACAACCAGATCATAAGGAGATGGTTGATCGTGTTCTTTTGCTCTTTCGAACATCGTAAGAGCAAAATGACCGTTTTCTGCCAAACTGACAGTATACCCTAAACGCGTTAGACAACTGCTGGCGAGATACCGCTGCCCCGGCTCATCATCCACGACCAATACCTGCCCCGTCCCATATAACAATGCGCGTTCAGACTCTGGGCCTTCCTCCGTAACCGAATCGGTCTGTGCAAAATATAATCGGAATGTCGTGCCTACTCCTGGTTCGCTGGCAAGGTCAATATAGCCTTCATGGTCATCCATGATACCGTGCACGATAGACAAACCAAGCCCACTGCCACTACGATTTGTTTTCTGCTTCTTCGTATAAAAAGGCTCGAATATGCGATTTCGCAGCTCCGCATCCATCCCCACTCCCGTATCAGAAACCTCTAACACAGCATAATGCCCCGGTGGAATCATTTGATACCCTTCATACATCGTATACAAATGCCGGTCTGCAGCCGAAATCGTAACCGTCCCTTGCCCCTCAATGGCATCCGATGCATTTCGTAGCAAATTATCCAATACGCGACACAGATGATCTTCTGACCCCAACACCGTTAACGGGTTGCTACATACCTCGACCCTAAAGGTAACATGCGGATAAGCAGCCTTGAACTCCTGCATGCTTACTGAGTTATCATCCAAAAATGGCAGTTTGCTAAGATCCAAAGGTACCCGTTTATACGTTCCACGCCTGCTTATAGCTAACAAATCGCCCACAACATTCGATGCACGCAACGCAGATTTCTCCATCAAGTCAAGGGATTGTTCCACGGATGCAAGGGCATCTTCTCGCTCTGGCATCACGCTCTGGATATCCTCGAGAATCAATTCTGGTAACGCAACCAATGGCCCCAGCATGTTATTCAAGTCATGCGCGACACCGCCTGCCAACACACCAATGGATTTCATCCGCTCCGCCCTTGCAAGCTGATCGCGGAGCATCGCTTCCCGATCTTCTGATGCCCGTTGATCGGTAATATCTTCACCGGAAAGAAGCAGACGAATGACCGCACCTGCATCATTGTGAATCGTGCGGATATGCAAGGAAAGCAAACACGGTTTTCCTTCTGTCGTCAGGATGGCACTCTCACAATGAAGAATGGTCTCGCTTTCGTCTTGCATCCACCCCATAAAACGCTGACGCTCTTTTTCGCGCATGGATGCAGGCACAAATGCAGTAAACCAATTCTTCCCAAGGATCTCTTTTTCAGAATAGCCCAACAACGCACAACCTTTCGGATTAATCAGGGTGACATTCCCATGCGCATCCAAGGCGACAATCATCACCCCCGCAACATTCAAATACTCCTGGGTGCGCTTCTCGCGCTCGCGTAATTGCGCATCATGCAGAGCCAACTCTGCCAACATCTCATTGAAGGCTTTTGCCAATACACCAATCTCATCCTTGCTGTTCTCCGTGGCGCGAATCGTATAGTCCCGACTGCGCGAAATATCCCGCACAACGGTAGTCAAACGCTCGATAGGCCTGGATATAAGCGCTTGTAACCGATACGAAATGATCAACGATACCAAAAAAACGACAAACAGACTGGCAAGCACCGTTATTATCACATGCCGTTGGATGGCCCGTAGCGCCGACAAATCGGATTGCAGAAATACGCTGCCAATTTTCTCCCCGTCCAGAACAATCGGAGCACGTGCCAACAGCCAATTGGAGTCAAAATTGTGTAATGCCTCAGATTCGAAAAGCTGGGGATCATCCGTAAAGTCCTCACGTCGATATGTCGCGAGCACACGACCATCGGCACGGCTTATGCTACCATATACTAATGCCGTTCGACTTTCGAGCGTCTGTAGCACGAGCAACGCATCATCGGGATCATCGAAAGAAACCGCAGCTAGTGAATTATTCGCGACTAAACGAGCTTGCAAAACCAAATCACTGGCCAAACTACGCCGAAAAGTAGCCATTTGAGACAAAACAATCAATATCCCGGAAAGAAGCAGCGCTGCAGCACTCACGCCAATGATTATCGCCAGTAACTTGCGACGAATCGTTGAGAAGGCAAACTTTGAGTAATGTGGGACCTTAGGTATGCGCATATCTAGTTCACATGATTATGATAAGGTTCCTCGATAACACGCCCTGCGATGCGTCTCAGCATAGAGCGTATGGTTAAACCCGACCGCGACGCAGCATGCACATTGATTTCAATTCCGATACGCCCACCTGCCTCATCAACAAAACCGATCATGCCTCCCTGGTCCACAAACGCCCCGCCATCTCCGATCGTTAGTACAGGACTCCCGGAGAGAGAATCCAATAGGGTACGCAAGGGCGAACCCGATAGGTGCGCAACGAATAGAAGCTGGCAATTGCGAAGATCCTCTTTATCCGCATACCGCCCAAAATAGACAACCTTGACCGTTCGACCATCAATCGTGCTTCCATCAATCTCATCAAAGGCGTCACCAAAAGGATTGCCCCCGAAAATACCGATCTGGATCGTTTTGCCAAGACTGTCCTCCGGCCAAGACACAAAAGAAATGAATCGGTACATAAACCCAGCCTTGATTTCGTATTCAGAAAAAGAACGACTAGCATTCCTGCTTACGATGGGTTCAGCCCTTACGAAGCCGCATGCAAATAACAGGACGGCAAGGGTTATACATGTGGAAGAAGCAAAGCTCCGCCCATGAACTGAAAACGGGCAACGAGAATAGAGAAATTGCGTCTGCACCATACTCCCTACCATTTCACGCCAGCTGTTGCATATACACGACGTCCGTAATAATGCGGCAATGGCTCATCTTCACCAACATCTGACGGATAATGAGAAAGCTTGCGATCCAGAATGTTGTCAACAAACAAGGACAGTATAACTTGTTGCCGCGAAACACCGAGAAAACGCGAAACATCAAATGAACCATGGACCTGTAAATTGTTAAAGGCACCATGCCGCCAGGATCCACTCGAAAAATAACTGTTAAAGATACCAATATCTGCACCGCTATATTCCCCGAGAAATCCGCCTTTGATCATGTAGTCCGGATAGTTCGGATCAATCAGCGGGTCATCAATACGATAATCCGTGGATTGAATCATACCGGACCCCATCGTTTTCCAATGGGATCCCAGTCTTACCATGGTGGTCAACTCAAGCCCATGCGTTGTCGTGCTGCCGGGATGATTGATGAATGCAAGCGGACGAACGCTCCCATCAACCTCGATCACCTCTTGTTTACTGTGGAAATACGTCAGATCTATTTGACCAAGAGAATTTTGATAGTTGATCTGTGCTTCGTACGTCGCAATCGTTTCCGGCTCGAGTTCAGGATCCCCCAATAAAAAATCACTATCCAGATATCCTTCGGCCGCAAAAGCACGTCGATATGCCTCACTGTATAGCAACTTGAGACCCCAATGATTTCCCGGAGTCATCACCACACCCAAACGGGGAGAATAATTTCCCTTTACCCTCTCTGTTTTATTATACTGCAAACCAACCAAAGGCTTGAACCAATCTGATAGCCAATAGTCAGCCTGCGTATACACAGATTGGTGATAGCGGCTATGATCGTGTAATTCACGACCACTGAAACGGTCATATTCTAGCGTACCACCCACAACAAGGTTCAGATCCTCGATCGGCTCGTAGCGGAGCATGGGCTCGGTAATCAAATTCTGCGATCTCCGGCGCGCAAAAAATGTAGAGCCATCATCGCTGCCATACCAGTCAAAAGTATTCAGTGTTAGATTTAAATGAACGGAGGCATCATGGCTCACATCGTGCGACATACCGAAATCAGCGAAAAAAGCCTCTACTTCACTGATGAATATTTCATCCGTTAATGTCCCCAAAGTACCGAACGTGCCGGGCACATAGCGATGATAGGCCGTCTGCAATTGCAGCACGTCATTCCCCACATTAAAGTATATCGCATCCGTGTCGTCGCTATAGCGCAGAGCATCCCGCCTGCCCGCATTGTCCGTCCATGTTATTCGCGGGCCATCACTACGCGATATCCGCGCCGCAGCCAGATAATGCACGTCATGACTCGTGCTTCCCATCAGGTATGCATTATAATCAATCGTGTTATGCGTCCCATACGTAAGCCCCACCCCGTAGACTGGTGTAAGCGATGTTGTGGAACGGGTCTTGATATTGATCACCGCCGCAAACGCATTGCTTCCATAAAGAACGGAACCGGGCCCACGGATAATCTCCAAACTTTCAATCGCCGAAAGAGGAAAACCTAGATAAAAGTATGCATTGTTACCACCGTTGACATTCTCGCGAACGGGGCGACCATTGAGTAGGATAAGCGTGTGCCGATCTTGCGAACTATTAGGCTGGGCACGAATTTGAACCTTGTTCCCGTAAAAACCGGCATGCCCCAACACCTGCATGCTCGGTAAACGATTGATCACGTCCAGCAGATTACGCCCACCGAGAGCCTCGATATCCGAACGCGTGACAATCGTCATAACAGCAGGAGCTTCGCGCACGCTTTCAGCACGCCGCGACGCAACCGTAACCCGCATGTCCAGCAATTCCTCCAGGCTCAAGGCAAAAACAGAGCGCTCATTCTCGTCGCCATATGCGGATAAGACAGAGAAACAAACGCAACATGCACACACGATAAACAAGCGACATAAGGACACACGCATACAACCACCCTCGCAAACAGTTTGTGCAGCAACGAGCCCCCAAACGCCCTAACAAGGAAAACTCTAGAATGAGATCCCCGGAAAGTCAACGAACGAGACGTAAAAAAACAGGAGAAAAACCGTCATACCTGTGCAGCCTGTTCGCACATTGCTTCCTGAACGAACATCACAATACTAGTGTGCTTATCTCACAAACTTCGTAGCGAGAGTGCGAAGAGTGCGGCAGATCGGGCACACCCGACAACAAGACATCCGAAATAAACTTGATCCCACCCCAAAACCTACATACAGTACCCCACCACTTGATTCGGGGTGTAGCTCAGCCTGGTAGAGCGTCCCGACCTCACCCTGCGGGAGAGTCGGGATTCGGGACGGGAAAAACACAAAAAAGAAAATTTAAAGAACACGGGGTGTAGCTCAGCCTGGTAGAGCGCTACGTTCGGGACGTAGAAGTCGCTGGTTCGAATCCAGTCACCCCGACCATTTTGGATTTTCCGAAAATTCGCCCTTCGCGGTAGCGAAGGGCGGCCTCCCTCCTGATCCCTTGACGATGCGAAATCCGGCAATGATTGACCACGGCTCGGGAAACTCAACTTGC